>JBCCMB010000004.1:0-56358 GCA_039026555.1 Pseudomonadota bacterium | reverse complement strand
AGCACTCCAAACGCGGCGCAAACCGACGAGCGGCGAACTAAAAAACGATCAATCCCCGCCAACGCTCCGCCCAAAAGCCAACATGTTGCAAAGACCAACCAAAATATGGGAACGAATTGCCGGTAAACCGAAGGCCTATAATTCTTGTGATCTCGTCTCGCCTTAAGCTGTCCGTCAATATAAACCCGTATTACATCAGCTTTGGAGGTCACGACGATCGTCTGATAACGCGTCCACTCTTTAACATCGACTTCCAAACGATACGTCATTTCGTTGGCAGGCTTTACGGACGAGCGAACACGCACAACAAGCAAATGACCTTGTTGACCCAACATGATGTTTTGACGCGCTGTGGATTGGGAAAATGAAAATATCCGCGCCGGACCAAGCTGGTGTAGTTCGTGCGACCTGGCGCGCAAAACGACAGAAAAATCACCCCCACCTTGGATCTCTCGGCATAGTCGCTCTGCGGAATTTTCAGCGACAAGGCCCTCCATCCCCGAAAAAAACAAAACACCCTTTGGCTCGAATGTGAGCAAATGCTCTTGGTCTGACGTGCGTAAGGGATCACGAAATTTCGCAAGTGAAGTTGAAACGTCGGCGCCCACTTCATCTCCATAGCTCATCAAGGCGCCGCTAGAAGCGCGCACTTGCGTTAGCCGCCTTATATAATCCGGTGATAAAGCCCGAGGGTATACAGCAAGATGGGAGAGCTCGCCTTTCCAGAAGCGGTGTCCGCCCGACTCGCCGCCTATATGGACACGCGCATCACAGTCCCAACTATCAACGCCGATAATGGCGCGTCGATCGCTTGCGATCGCAAACAGCATTACGACGGACGCTGTACCTGCAGCGATTGAAATCAAGAGTGCGACGAGACGATGACGACCTGCTTCGACACGAGCAAACCCAACACCAACAGCGCCGAGCACGGATGCAAAAAAAACGTCGGTCAAGCGAGGGTGTCGGCCTATGGCGAACACCTGAAATGCTTCCATTATAATAGCGAGCGCCGCTATAGCTGCGAACGCGGGCGCCGCTTTAAGCTTCAACATCCGCGCGGCGTAAAAACCGAGTCCCAAATAGGGCGCACGTTCAAAAATGGATTCTACAGAAATCGCACGACGGTCTAAAGCAAAAAAGCTGCTTATTCCCAGCGCCAATCGATCTGATGTGAATTCAAACTGCAGCGGCCAAACCGACAGCAGCAGCATTGCGCAGATTAGCAGGCCGGCGCAAACCGCTTCAAACGCCGGACGTCTCGTCACCGCAGGTGAATATAATCTGCGGGTCTTTTAACCGCACGGAGCAGGCTTTTGGCGACCCCACGGGCCATCGGATAGAACGTCGGCGCAATGGAGCCAATCGCTTCATCAATGTAGCGAAGGACCTGTTCTGGATGCAAAACATGGGTCGCGATCTGTGCTCTCAAACGCCAAGCCGACGCAAGTTCTGGATAACGCTTCGTCACTTCCCATAGATGCGCCAGACGGCTTAAATCTTGGGTCGCGTAGGATTTCGTATTCGACGCGTCCTGCCATGTATTGAGCGCCGCCCGATTTGTTGATTGCGCCATGGATTGCTGGTCGTGCTTTCGGTTATAAAATATAGCCTCCGGCACAGGTGCGAAATGAGCCAAAAGCGCGGTCTCGGCAACCAGAACACGATCCGAGGTGTAATACGGCCGATGCATGGTGGTTTTTTCAATCACGCTACGTCGATATAGACCAAAAATCGCGTGGCAAGTCCTGTCCATGCGTATTGCTTTGGCGAACCGGCCCGCCGGCTCCAACTTACCCCACACTGGGACTGTGAATTCCGAGAACAGATAGGGCGTATCACGGTCGAACATCTCTCTGGGCATGCCATAGGCAAGCCCAAATTCCTCATAATTGTCCAGCACTTCGACGCAAAGTTCGATATAATTTGGGCTGATCCAATCGTCATGCGCCATCCACTTGAAATACTCACCGGTGGAAAGCTCGAAACAACGATTATAATTCGGCGCCGCACCTATATTCTTATTGTTTTTGAAGTACTTAACGCGATCGTCCTGAGCGGCGTATCGCTCGCATATATCACGCGTGCCATCTGCCGAGTCGTTGTCTACAATGATCAATTCAAGCGCGTCATATGTTTGAGCCAAAACGGACTCAATCGCCTCGGCGATAAAGTTCTCGCCATTGTAGACCGGAATACCGACGCTAACTTTCACTTTTTGACCGGCCACGCCAATACTCCCTAACGACATGCTTCTTTAGCGAGATCAGCAGCAAAAACGGCGCCGCCCCGGCACCTCCGTAGCGCATGTACCCAGGCTTTGATGATCAGCCAGCGTCCGCCGACTTCTCTACCGGCCTTTGCAACCTATTCGGCGATACATCGACTATTGCTGATAAGATTGTGCGCATCTGATCCCTACAGATTACGAATGCAGCTGCGCAGTACGTCGCGGCGCCGACCAGTACCATCACGATCAATGTTGCAGTTGTCGGTAAGACTAAGTCGTTCGCGACCGAGCGGACCCACAGAACCACCGTCGCCATTAGAAGCGCGGCAGCTGCTGGGCCGAAGATGGACGAGAAATAAGTCTCCAGCCGCGTGTTCGTTCGCATCGCGGCCAAAAACAACCCAGCCATTGCAAGAACCAACGAAGCGGGAATATGGACCATAGCGGCCCAGAACGGGTCTATCCATCCAAACATCGCCAAGCATGCCGCCATCACAAAAATCTCCAAAATCTTGAGCTTTGTGATGTCGCCGGGAAATCCTAGAGCCGAGAATGCGGGTGCAGATACAACGATTACCGTCGCAAACAAACTCGCGAGTGCTATTGCGGAAATCAAAGGAGCGGCGCCCGCCCAATCATCGCCCAGTACTATAAGTGTAATCTCATGAGATGTGCAGGCCATCCCCACGAACATCGGGAAAACAACGACAAAGAAGGAAGACGCATAGGACTTAAGTCGCTTGCCCACAAATGCTGGTAAAGCTTCAGAGTTCGGCGCATCCGATGTCCGTGGAGGAATTAACTTCCACGCCAATACGCCGCCAGGCTCGTTTATCAGTTCATTGAAGGCTCCGGCGAAGCGTGCGGCCGCGCGGTACAAGCCGGCTTGCGCAGGACCGAACATAACGCCGACAACGAATAAAACGAGATAACCGCTCGCATGGGTCAACAAGCTCGATGCGACCATGTTCCGGTAAAATGATAATAACTCTATACGCACGCTGGGCGTGCTCGAGAACGTCACGCGGTGCTGGTTGAGATATAAGTTGGCGACGAGCATAATGAACGTTGCGGCAAGTCGTGCAGCGACTAGGCCGAACTCCTTCCAACCCGCCAAAAGTGCGCAGATACCGACAACAAGACCGCTAAGTTCGGCTACGATCCAAATACCCGATACCGTTCGGATCGCGCCTTTTCGAAGTAAGACCGCTTCATTCGCGACGCAATAACTCATTGGCCAAATGGTTAGCGACACGCAAGCCAGTATCTGACCAAGAACGGGATCGTTCATTACGGCAGCGACGCCCCCGCCAATCATAACGCCAACCAATGTCATAAGGCCGCCGACGACTATGGAAGCGCCGTAAACGAACCCGACATGCTCTCCAACGACCCGGCCGCTTAAGATATACTGCCCCCAACCAGCCCGACTAATATGATAAAGAATCATGGAGACGGCGGTGGCTAGCGCGAACAAACCGAACTCAGCTTGAGTCAGGAATCTGACGCTGACCAGAAATATCAAAAACTGACAGACTTGCGCGACGATCCGGCTGAACAGAACAGCACCGCCGTCTGCGATCACATTTTGGCGGGAGGCTTCTTGCGTCACGATGAAGGACTTTCCAAAATGCCGGAGCCCCATGTGTTTTGATGGATCGCCGCGCTCAACATCGCCGGGTGAGCAAGCCTGAAACTGCTAGGCATACGATGGACCGAGGGCGCCAGATTTTACGCGCCGGGCAGGCATCTCCTGAGCTGCAGAGATTGCGAGCGCATATAGCAATGCATTCATCACTCCAAAATCCATGCTCGTACCCACCAGCAACGAAACAACAAATGTCGGAATCCAAGCAAATCTGGCGCCCTTGATTAAAAGGCCGCCGTCGGGCGAAGCTGGTTTCGCAAGAAATGTACGCGCAACAAATGCAAAATAGAAAAACGCGCCGACAAAGCCGGCTCCGGCGACGACCCCTATAAACCCGTTGGATGTCCGAGTTGCGCCGGCTCCCAAACCAAAACCGTATGTCTGAAGGGTCGCTTCCAAAGACTTCATCGTCCAAAATGTCCGCTCTTCAAAAGAGGAACTAGAGGTTTTTTGGAATACGGCCTTATCTATTAAATCTACAACGGGATCCAGCAATTGCGGAGATGCGGCCACAACGCCCAAAAACGCCACTAAGATCGTCGTCGCCAGAACGGCTTCCGTATCTAGAGACGCCTGCGCCCGCAGACCCATATTCCGGTTCAACCTCAAAGACCACTCGTATAACGCAATCAGCCCAAAAACCGCCAATCCGACATATGTAGCCGACGACGTTGAAAAGAATGCGAGCAAAAGGGTCGTCACTGCGACCAATGGAGCAATGACCCGTCGGATATTTGGGTCATCGATTGCATGACGAAGAAAATAGAGAGCCGCGCCCATCGCCAATGCTGTACTTCCAAAAGCTGAAGCTTCCGAAGTCAGACCGGTAATCCGCCTAAAACCGGCCATTTCCGCGCCGAACAGTAGCGCGTAGTCCGCCGTGATAAACCATCCACGCACCGTATCCAAAGGCGCGAACCAACTTACAATGTCAAAGATAGCCGTACCAATGAGCGCCACCGCGCCAAAGCAAAGCGCGTTTAAAGCGCTCTGACGATACTCCAGACGACGAAACAGATCTACAAATACAAAAACCGCCATTACCGATACGGATATATATATGAATTGGGAGATGTTTGTTGCAGAGGGCGCAAGTATCTCCGTTTGCATAAACTGTATGGCGTTGACAGAGACAACTTCGATTTCACCGCGAAACAACCGCGGCGAGAATAGAGTCGTAATAAGAGTGACAAACAGAAAAGCGGCGAGCAAGCCAACGCGCCGATACACAAGCGCGTTCGTAAGAAACCGCGTGAAAAATCCCTCTGATAAGGCCACTTTCCCAATTAGAATAATGGTCGCCATAGTACTCGCTTGAAGCGAGAAGCCCGCGGACCATTCCGGGGGCACAATCGCCAGCATTCCAAACGGGATGCTGGCAAATAGGACATATAAAATGACCTTGGGCCCGGGCGAAACCGCTCCCCAAGCGAGAAGCCCCATAAATAGGATCATCGCAGGCGTCATCTTACGTTATCCAAGCTTATCCGCTCTTCATCGTCCGCAGACACGTTCGAAAGGGACGAAATTTTTGAACTTGCGGCAAACCGATCCGATACGAAATCTACGGCGCGAAGCGTTTTGAAGTCAGAGCCAGCGTGAACGCTTTGGGTGCAAGATTGCTCTACCAATACGTTGGAGATCTCGTCCAGAAGTCTGCGAGCGCTTTTATCCCAAGCATATTGGGAGGCCTGAGCGATGCATGCTTGAACCCGGTTGTCGCGCTCTTCCGAACTTTCGCTGAGCAAAAGTAAGATATGACGAATCCAACTTTCTGGTTCAGATGGATCCGCATATTGCGCGGCGTCCCCACAGATCTCCGGCAAAGCTCCAAATGGGGAACATAGGGCGGGCGTCCCAACACGCATCGCTTCCAATGGCGGCAAGCCGAACCCTTCCGTAAGGGATGGAAAAGCCATCAGCCCTGCGTTTTCCATTAAAGCGCGCCGCTCTTCGTCGCTGACAAAACCAGTAAAAATAACATTATCTGGAATGTCTGCGCCTTTTGCGCGGAAATCCTCTGGTTTAGCCTTACCGTACAGAACCAGCGTTTTTGTTTTCAATGCCTCGTGCGAGAACAAGTCAATTAGAAAGTGAATATTCTTATGCGACTGTGAGTTCGCTAAGCCAAGCACATACTCGTCTGCGGACAAGCCGTGCTTTGCGATTATTTCTATGTCCGGCTTCAATTTAAGAATATGATCGACCCCATTGTATATGACGGCAATTTTTGATGCAGGCGCCACTTGGTAACGATCAAGACTGTTTTTGGAGTAGTTAGAGACAGTCAGAATTCGTTTGTGGTTCCGCCCAATGATGGGCATCAAGGTCTTATAAAGCAGGGCTTCTTTAATTGAGTAGGATTCAGGGGTGCTGAAGGGTTGAGCATCATGGATCATCGTAATCGCATTGGTCTTCGATACCGGCGCCAAATTGCTCAAGCTGACTAGTAAGGAAGATCGCGCGGCCATAGGCAGGTCCACTTGCTCCCAAACCTGCCATGTCGACAAGCCGGCGCGTCTGTAAGGCATCGGACATAAATCAACTGGCGGCCGCACCCCAGGGGGACATAAAATCTCTGCTGTGATTAGCTCTCTCGCGCGCTGATCGTTCTGGAGCAACCTCGAGAACCCCGCGATAAGTTCCTTGGACGTATCATGCACGGCGGTTCTACCGCCGGACAGGAACTTGCCGTTGAAGGATACTGCACGCGCCGCGTTCATCAGACACTCCTAGAAAGCCGAGATACCTCGGACAAATCCCAAAGCTTGTTCTCGTTTACGCTCGTCGCCCCCAAGACAGAACAGTGGGAGCCATGGGTAGTTTGACCTTCAACTGCCTCACATTGAGCGTTTTGTCCGGCTAAGCTTTCTATTTCTTCGAGCAAGCGTTTTGCGCTCGTCCGCCACGTATATTGACGCACATGAGATCTGGCTGCGTCACATTTCAACGCCCTCTCCTCATCTGTCATGGCTGCTATAGAAGCGATTGCTTCGGCCCACGCGGACGCATCAGTCGCATCAGCGTAGAGCGCATCGTTTCCACACACCTCAGGCAACGCCCCAAAAGGCGATGCAATTACTGGACAGCCCAGCGCCATCGCTTCTAACGGCGGTAGGCCGAAACCTTCCGTTCGTGATGGAAACGCCAAACACCCTGCATGTTCCATAAGTCCCCGTAGTTGCGGGTCAGTGACGTGCCCGGCAAATACAGTGTTGGAAGGCGGCGGCGCGCCTAGCGCCAAAAAGTCCTCCGCTGTCGCCGAACCGAACAGAACCAACTTCCAACTTGGCGCACGCGGCGATCTCATGGCTTCGAATAAAACGCTAATGTTCTTGTGGGCCTGGGTGTTCGATAGCGCTAGGACATACTCGCCATGACGCAAATCAAGCTCTCGGACAATAGAATTGTCGCGAACTTCTTTGAACACGTGGTCAACGCCGTTGTAAACGACGCCGATATCATCCGCCGCGCCTATGCCGAACCGCGATAATTGTTCTTTGGAAAATTCAGATACAGTTAAAAGCCGAGCCGCTCGCCGACCAATAATCATATGCGCGAACTTATACCAAGATCGAAACGCCAGCGAATAAGACTGCGGACTGGAAAAAACCTGCGCATCGTGAATCATGGTCACTGAGCGAGACCGAAAGACCGGAGACAAATTCCCGAAGTTGAGAAGCATCGCATCGCCGGCGAGCTTATTGAGCTCGAACTGTTCCCACGCCTGCCCAGTTAAGCGCCCTGCTTCAACGACTTCGAAATGGCGTAGCTCCAAATCATCTCGACTGCCGGGCGGACGAATAACTCGACCGGGAAATCGCATCGCTAATCTTGGCGTTTCAGCTACAAGCGCGTCGAAGGCGCGCACCAATTCCAGCGCGACCCGATGAACGCCGGACAGCTTCGCGCTTAAAAAACGACCATTGAATGCAAGAGGGTATACCGGGCTTTGGGTCATCCCGCTCCGCCAGCAAGATCCAAGCCAGCGCTCTCTTAAAAATAGTCGTTTAACGCGACGCCTATGCGAGTCGGCGCAACGCGATATCAGCTTTCAGCACCCTCCTAACTGGCATGGGACTTGCTCAACTAGCCCCGTCAAAGTCATGGAGATTATTATGAAAGTTGGGATACTTGCCGGAGGCTTCGGGACTCGCCTGGCCGAAGAAACCGAAATCCGTCCCAAACCCATGGTGGAGATCGGCGGCATGCCGATCCTTTGGCATATCATGATGATCTATAGCCGGTATGGGCACACAGATTTCTGCATTGGGCTTGGGTATAAGGGTTCTTACATCAAGCGTTGGTTTCATGAGTACAGCTCCTACAATGGATGCCTCAGCGTCAACACGGCCAATGGCGACATTCGTCGCCACGGCGCCGATATTCCAAACTGGAACATAGACCTAGTAGAGACAGGCGCCGCGACGATGACCGGAGGGCGCATCAAGCGACTGATGTCGTGGTCAGGTCGCGAACGAATACTGATGACTTGGGGCGACGGTCTTTCAGATATTAATTTGGATAATCTGATCGACTTTCACGAATCCCATGGAAAGCTCGCGACGATGACCGCTGTTCGACCGCCAGCTCGATATGGACATATCGAATTTGACGGCGACCAAGTCAGAGAATTCTCAGAGAAACCTCAAACTGGCGAAGGCTGGATTAACGGCGCGTTCTTCGTACTTGAACCGGAAGTGTTCGACTACATTGAAGGCGACCATGAAATGTTCGAACACGAACCTATGCGTCGCCTAGCCGAAGACGGACAGTTGATGGCGTTTCGTCACTCATCATTCTGGCAATGCATGGACACGCTCCGCGAAAAGCAAATTTTGCAAAACCTTTGGGACAAGGGCGACGCCCCCTGGAAAACTTGGGCGTAACACGCCGCGAACACACAAGACGCGCAAAATACAAGGGAGTCGAGACATTGAAAGTATTGGTAACAGGCAATCGCGGATATATCGGATCAGTATTAACGCCGATGCTCCTCGAACGCGGTCACGACGTATTTGGACTAGATAGCGACCTGTTCGCGGATTGTACATTCGCAGGCGAAATCGTAGACATACCTACAAGTGTCAAAGATATCCGCGACGCCGTTTTGGAAGACGTGGAGGGCTATGACGCCATCATCCATCTTGCAGGCCTATCAAATGACCCGCTAGGCGACTACCGACCTGAATTGACGCGAGACATAAACCAAACAGCGTCTATAAATCTTGCAAAGCTCGCAAAGCGTGCAGGCGTATCTCGTTTCCTCTACGCATCTTCTTGCAGCAATTACGGCTCCGCCGGAGATAACTTTCTTGATGAAAACGCGCCGTTTAATCCTGTGACGCCCTACGGCGAAAGCAAAGTAGGCGTGGAAGCCTGCGTCGCCCCTCTGGCCGACGACGCTTTCAGTCCGACTTTCTTACGCGCCTCGACAGCCTACGGGTTCTCACCCAGACTACGCTTCGACTTGGTCGTAAACAACTTAACCGCTTGGGCCGCGACAACAGGCGAAGTGTACCTCAAAAGCGACGGCTCACCCTGGCGCCCTATCGTACACGTCGAAGATATCGCGCGCGCCTATATCTCTGTTTTAGAAGCGGACCGCCAAGACGTTCACAACGCATCTTTCAATGTTGGTTCAACATCTGAAAACTATCAGATTAGAGAGATCGCACAGATCGTCAAAGACGTTGTTCCAGGTAGTTTGATCGGCTTCGCGGAAGGCGCGACTGCGGACATGCGCAATTACCGTGTAGACTGCAATCATATCGCCCGCACCCTGCACGACTACAAACCGCAATGGACATGCCGTCGCGGCGTCGAGCAGCTTCTGAGCGCCTACCAAAACGCAAATCTCAAGCTAGACGAATTCGAGGGCGAGAAATTCAAGCGTGTGGCGCATGTCCAAAAATTAGTGCGCGATAAAGCTATAGATGCAGATCTACGCCCGAAACAAAAAGTAAAAGATACGCAAGCATGACGATCGATAAGCCCCTTTCGATAACCGAGTCGACTTGTCGGTCCTGCGGCAGCGACCAAGTCGACGTCTTTTTGGACCTCGGCGAAACACCGCTTGCCGACCGGCTTGAAGCGCTGGAGCCAAAAGTCTGCGATACGCTTAAATTCCCCCTTAAGACAGCGTTTTGCTCCAATTGCGGCTTGGTGCAGATCACAGAAACGGTTCGGCCTGATATTCTATTCGCCGACCGCTACCCCTACTATTCGTCGTTCTCTCCGGCGCTGTTGGCGCATTCTCGCGACAACGTCTTGGACATGATGCGCCGGCGACAATTGGACGACTCTTCCCTAGTGATCGAGCTTGCGAGCAATGACGGCTATTTGCTGAAGAATTATGTTGAAAACGGCGTTCCAGTTCTCGGCATCGATCCAGCGGACGGCCCCGCCAAGGCGGCTGAGAAAATAGGCGTCCCGACTATGAATACGTTCTTCACGGACGCCCTGGCCGCCCAGCTCGTGAACGAAGGGCGTCGCGCCGATATTGTACACGCAAACAACGTTTTGGCTCACGTCGCCGATACGAACGGTTTCGTCGCAGGTTTACGACAAATACTCAAAGACGACGGCGTGGGCGTCATTGAGGCGCCCTATCTCAAACCGCTCATCGACAATGTCGAATTCGATACGATTTATCACGAGCATCTGTGCTATTTCTCAGTGACCGCTTTGGACAAGCTCTTCCGACGTAACGGCTTGTATCTAAATGAGATCAAACACCTAGATATTCACGGCGGATCGTTGCGCTTGTATGTTGGACGGTCAGAAGATGTGACGGATAGCGTCACTGACCAGCTCGCGATTGAGCGTGAAATCGGCCTAGATAAACTTGAGTACTTTCAGGACTTCTCAGAAAAAGTTCTGACGCTCAAGAAGGACCTCAAGGAACTACTGGCGGACTTAAAGTCGCAAGGCGCTTCGATTGCAGCCTACGGCGCGGCCGCAAAGGGCGCGACGCTAATCAATTACGTCGACCTTGGCCCGGATGTGCTGGATTTTGTGGTCGACCGGAACCCCCACAAACAAGACATGGCGATGCCTGGCAAACACATTCCCATTCTCCCTCCAGAAGCCTTGCTCGACAAACGGCCTGACTACGTCTTGTTGCTCGCATGGAACTTCGCGGGGGAAATTATTCGTCAACAAGATGCGTACATTCAGGCAGGTGGAAAATTTATCACCCCCGTACCTGTACCCGCCATCTTGTAGATTGATTTCTCAACTATGAACCGAGAAGTCCGGAATTCCCATCTCCAGGAACGTTAAGACATGACCACCGCGATCGTCCAAGACAAAATTGCCAAGTCCCATGCATCGGCCGACACTTGCTGCCCTGCCTGCAACTCGCCCGACATGCATACATTTTATGAAGTTCGCAACGTTCCAACGAATAGTTGTATCTTGTTGGAAACGGAAGCCGAAGCACGCGCCTATCCGGTGGGCGACATCGAGCTAAGCTTTTGCAAATCATGCGGCTTCATCTTCAATACAGCGTTCGACGCCAAGAAGACGGAATACTCAGGACGTTACGAAGAAACACAGGCGTTCTCAGGAACGTTCAACGCTTTTCATAAAAGCTTGGCGCAACGCTTGGTCACGGATTTCAATTTGTACCAAAAAGACATCCTGGAAATTGGATGCGGGAAAGGGGAATTCCTGGCGTTGCTAGCAGAGCTTGGAGATAATCGAGGCGTCGGGATCGATCCTGGCGTTCACGTAGAGCGCATCGACAGTTCCGCAGCCGACAGAATGAAGTTTATTCCAGATTTCTACTCTGAGAAGTATGCGGACCACAACGTAGACTTCCTCGCCTGCAAGATGACGCTGGAACACATTCCAGATGCGCTAAACTTCATGTCGACAATCCGGCGCGGACTAGGTGATCAAACCGACGCCATCGTCTTTTTCCAGATTCCGGAAGCGCTGAGAATATTTAGGCAATGCGCGTTTGAAGACATCTATTACGAACACTGTGCATACTTCTCTCCAGGCTCGCTTGCGCGTTTGTTCCGACGGGCCGGCTTCATCGTCGAGACGATCGACATTGAATACGATGATCAGTATCTGACAATTCAGGCGCGGCCAGCGCCCCTCGGCGATGTAAACAAGCTCCATAATAGGAGCTTGGAACACGAGGACGATATCGCTGAGCTTGCTGACCTAATCGACACCTTTCCATCACGCGTTGGGAAAACGATCGGCGATTGGCGCGCACGCGTCTCTGAAGCGAAATCCGCCGGAAAGACAGTCGCCCTTTGGGGGTCTGGGTCGAAAGCCGTTTCTTTCCTGAGCGCGCTGCCGCATCCTAGCGACATTGACCATGTTATCGACATCAACCCCTATCGCCGCGGCTTCCATATGCCGATCACCGCGCACAAGATCTCCGGCCTGGACGACTTACAATCTATTCGACCAGATCTAGTTATCGTGATGAACCGGATTTACGAGGCTGAGATTCGCGATGCGCTCACACAACGCGGCCTATCGCCGGAACTTTGCTGTCTTTAAGATACCGATCCTACGTTCGGTCATTTATTCGCGAATCTCGACGGGCCGTCCGGCGTCGCTTGCGAAGCGCTCTCCCCAAGCTAATCCGAGTATCAAGGCGTAGAACCACATAATACTTGGAATTTCCAACGCGTAATCGAGTTGCCCATGCAAGAAAAGATATAGAGTGGCGCAAATAGCGATACGCGCCATATGCGTCTGCCTGGCGTGATTTGAGATCAGATTCCTTACAATCGGAACATGAATCGCGATCAGAATCGCAGCCATCCCCCCCGTGCCCACGGCGCCCGCCTGGATGAGCCATTGCAACACGACGTTGTGAGCGGCGCCGAGCGTATGCAGCATTGCTGCGTTATCCAAATTCTCAGCTTGGTTCTTAACGTCGTTGAAGCTGCCCAAGCCGTGGCCAAAAATCGGACGGTCTGTCCACAAATCGGAAAGAATGGCGAAAACTTCGCCTCGCCCGGCCATGTCCTCCGCCGCCCCGTCTATCCTTTGCGCAAATGACGTATCGCCAATCGCAACTACAATCGCGATCGCAAGCACAAGAAGGCCTATGGCTGTTAAAGGGCCAGCACGTCGAAATTTGGAGGACTGGCGCCCACGCTCATTCTCGGGCTCGTAGGCGACAGTTTCAAACAGAAATAAGCACATGAGCGCCGCTATGCCCAACCCCAGACCAGCGCGAGAATTGGTCATAAGGAGACCTGCTCCGGCGACCAAAAACAATAAAAGCGGCGCCAGCGCGAGTCTAAGAATACGGTCCATCGGCGATAAAGTTGCAGCAGAAGACCTTATTCGACGTCGCATTTGGCGAGATAGGCGCCCGCCGGCGAGAAGAACGCACAAAACAAAAAGACTGGCCGCAGTGTTCGGGGAAACGAACGTCGCGTTCATCCGCGAACGCACATCAGCGATTGGGGAACTGAAGAAGACTATGAGCGCGAATGTGCAATAGCCGACCAACGCCCACATTAATGCCGTCCAAAAGAACTCAATATCCCTCTTTTGCGACGCTATGCATGCACCAAGAAGCCATATGCCGCCGCCTGCGGCGAGCGCAGCGATCTCAGCGTTGGCGACATCCCACCGTCCCGCTCCGCCGAAAACGACCCAAAGCGCGCCAATCGACGCCGCAGCGGCTATGCCGACGGTTGGAAACTCAAAACCAGCTGACAAAACACGCGCTATAGCCAGAAAGAAAATGATGATTGCAAAAGCGAACGTCGCGTTTGTGCGCTCTGCGCCAAAAAGAACATGCGCCGCCGTTAGCGACACAATCACTCCGATATCAAGCGCTGATCGCACATACACTGCTTGACGAACATTCAATATGGATTTTGAGATCATCGCCCGCCCCTATTGTCGGCGGCGCTTGTAGCGCTGCGCGCGCAATACTGTTGCGCTTTCATACCGTCCAAGACCACTTTCGGAACAACTTGCTGGACGCTAATGGCGGGTTTCGGCGCGTAACTTGCTGCGTGGAAGCAATGCGTACCGCATTCATACACTATTGGTTGACCAAGATGCGCGGCGGCGAGCGAGTACTCGAAACGCTGAGCGAAATGCTGCCGGACGCTGATATCTTCACGCATGTCTTAGATCGCAAAAACATCTCCAGCCAGCTATTGTCTCACAACATTGATACAACATTTATCGACAAACTACCTTTTGCGCGAACGCACTACCAGAAATACCTGCCCCTAATGCCGCGCGCTCTGGAAGAGCTCGACCTTCAAGACTTTGATCTAGTGATCTCATCAGAATCTGGACCAGCCAAAGGCGTTATACCCCGGCCGGACGCACTCCATGTTTGCTATTGCCACACGCCGATGCGGTATATTTGGGACCATTACAATCCCTATCTTAGGAATGCGGGTTTTGCGACGCGCATTGCGTTTCCTCATATCGCACACAAACTCCGAATGCTGGACGTCTCGTCCGCGGCTCGCGTAGACGTGTTCGCCGCAAATTCAAACCACGTGGCGAAACGTCTAGAAAAATACTATCGGCGGGATTCCGTCGTCGTTCACCCTCCAGTAGACGTTGACGCATTCTCTCCGGTCGAGAGCCACGAAGTCGAAGACGCTTACCTAGCCGCAGGCGAACTGGTCGCATACAAGCGTTTCGACATCGCTGTGGAAGCCTTCACGAAATCCGGCCGCAAGCTTGTGGTGATCGGCGATGGGGAAGAACGCAAAACGCTCGAGAAGATGGCCGGCCCCAATATCGAGTTTCGAGGCAGAGTTCCTTTCGAGGAACTGAAATCCGCGTTCGCCAAGCACCGAGCCTTGGTCTTTCCCGGTGAAGAAGATTTCGGCATTGTGCCCGTTGAAGTTATGGCGTCAGGCCGTCCCGTAATCGCTTATGGCCGCGGAGGCGCGCTCGACACCGTGAATGAAGAAACCAGCGGCGTGTTCTTCGACGAAGCAACTGCAGACAGCCTAAACAACGCAATCGAGCGTTTCGAGCGGGAATTTGAACCAGCATTCAAACCGCTAAAAGCAATCCAACACGCAAGGCAATTCAGCCCGGAAGTATTCAAGTCGGCGTTCCGAGACTTGTTGGCGGCGCACGGCGTTAGAATTCGTCCGGCAGAGCTACTTCCCATGGCCGAACTGAGGTCTTCACTTCTGAACGATATACGTCAAAAGGCACTCCGTCGCCCACCGCCTGTTCACGAGCCGCAGACAGATATTCCACATCTAAATACCACCACCTTAAAAAGTCTGCCCCATCGAAAGCAGCGCGTCGCAGCGGCTCAGGAGTTTGCTCCCAATTCGATAAAACGAAATTGAGGCGCCAACGTAGTAGGTCGCGATGACAAAACGGGCATGCTTCAAAAGAGGCGGCAAGCGCGTCCATTGCTGGAGAAACATCGCCATCCTTCGAGACTAGCTGCAACTCCAAATAAGCTAAATGCGCCCAACCAAAAGCGTTCGCCGGATACTTGGACACCCCTTGCCGGGACATGTCCCGCGCCTGATCAAACAATTGTCCACGGCCCGCCAGCGCTTCAGACAATGCAAAATCATACGCCGACGGTGCGGCCTGCGAGCGCGCTTGGTGAGCTTCCTTCAGAAATTCTATATCGGCGTCGCTGAGAGCCTGGATCCTCAACGACCAAACGATTTCACGCGCCGAGACAGCCATAAAAATGACAAGCAGGGCAAGAATGATCGCGGAACTAACGCGATTTACAAGGCCGGAGAACCGTATAGAGGGCCACGTCGCCAACCGAACTCTCCCTCTAAGCAGCCTAGCGCGCGCCGAAACCTACGCCGAATCAATTTATGGCATCTCGTCGCGTGACTTGGAATAACTTTTGCACATCTAGCTATGGAACGCGGCACGAACAGCTAGTAGACGGAAATAGGCGCGCTACTTTCAGATGCGCCGCATCAATTACGTCGCTTTAGGAGACCTGAATATGAAGCGTATTTGGATGTTGGCAGCGCCCTTGATGGCCGCAACGCTAGCAGCGTGTGCAAGCGGCCCTGCAACCTATGACGGCTCCGTTCAAACACGTACAATTCAAGAATATCAGCTTGGCCCCGGAGACCGAATACAAATTACCGTTTTCGGCGAACCCGAACTTTCGGGCGAGTTCGTAATCGACGGCAGCGGGGTCATCTCAATGCCGCTCGTGGGTGATATAAACGTGCTGAAAAGATCTGTCCGTGAAGCGCAACAAGCAATAGAGGCGAAGCTCGCCGAAGGATATTTACGCGAACCTCGCGTCGCCGCAGAAGTTCTGAATTATCGTCCCTATTATATCCTCGGCGAAGTCAACGAGCCGGGCGAATATCCCTACTCCAACAATTTGACTGTGCTCAACGCCGTCGCCACAGCGGGCGGCTTCACCTATCGAGCCAATCAACAAGTTGTAATGATTAAGGAAGCGGATTCGGAAGAAGAAATCAGAATGCGCTTTTCGGCTGATACCGCAGTCGCGCCAGGCGACACGCTGCGAATATTGGAGCGTGTTTTTTGATCGCTTATCCCCATATAGGCGAATACTGCACAATTCCCGCGAATATTGCAAAAGTATGGCGTTCATTGTATGCGAAGTGCAGGTGTAGGAGTACATTATGAACAAGTTGGGCATATTAACTACAACGGTTATTTCAGCTGGAGTTTTGGGCGCCTCCGCTTTGACGCTGGCGAACGGCGTCCTGGCTCCAGAAAAGTCCGAGCCAAAGCAAGTTGAGCTTGACGCCCGAAATACCGTTCCGACGACACAGGTCAGCATCGCAGACACGACCAGCACTGAGGAAGACCTGCTCGCTGAAAAGACGGAACCGGCTCTAGTTTCCGGCCCAAGTTCAAATTCGTCAGCGACGCCAACCTCGCCGTCTTCCGCGCCTGCGTCGCCTCAATACGCATCTGCAAATGGAAATGATGACGGGGAATCAGCTATTCTCGCGAATGCGCTGATCGCCGCATATCGAGACTGCGACGCGCAGGGCAAGAATATGCTGCTCAAGAAAATCAACGCTTATCAGCCCGACGAAGCCGAATTGAGGAATGCGCTCACGGCGCAACAGCGAGCGAAGTATCCTTGCGCAGAGCTTGACCAATTGGTTCTTGCATGGCTTGTCGACAGCGATGTGGTCGGGGATACGCCGGCTAGCGCGAGCGTAAGCGATATGGTCGCGGCTACGCCCGTTAGCGCGAGCTTAGATGATCCCCAAAATACAATCGAGACACAAACGAGCGCGAACGACGGAGCGGACAACGGCGCATCAATTCAGCCGCAAACCCGTTCCCCAATCACGCCGCCGCCCATGAGCAACAACATAAGACGTGGATCTACCTATTAACGTCTTTTCAAGTGCTGCGCCGCTATTGTGGACCGGGTATTTCAATAATCACAGCTCACGCCTAATGTATCATATGGAAAACAAGCGGACCTCGACCATGAGAACCAGACCTCTGCACCTTGTCGCCGCAATAACAATATCGCCCCTATGCGCCTCGGCCGCGATCGCTCAAGAAGACTTTTTTACCCGCGACCGCTACGTTGCGGTGAAGGACCGTCAGCAACCTGAATTCGATCCTGTCGAAGGCCGCGTTGGCTCGTTCCGTTTTCAACCAGAGCTTGCTCTAAGCGGGAACTACATTTCGAATGTCTTTGCGACGGAAGATAACGAGGTCGATGATTTCGCTCTCGGGCTCGCCCCGCGCGTCAGTTTTCAATCCGACTGGTCTCGCCACGAAGTCGGCGGCGTGGTCAGCGTAGATCACAGAGAATATATCGACGTAGACAGCGAGACGCGGACAAATTATCGCGCCTCCGCCAACAGTCGCATTGATGTTACTCGCAAGTTCGACGTCGGATTGAACGCCCGCTATGAAGACTTGGCTGAACCGCGCTCAGCAGCGGAAGCAACCCAAGGGTCGGTTGAGCCTGTCGACTATGAGATAACTGGATTGGGAGCTTCAGCGAACTATGAGACCGGCCGCGTCCGCATCTCTGGTGAGTTGACTGCGTCCGAGGCCGACTATGATGATGTTCGGCTGGTGTCGGGCGTGCTGGCGGATCAGGACTTCCGCGACCGTGAAGAGCTAGACGGGCGCTTACGTTTCGCTTACGCGCCTGCGCGCGATTGGGCCGTATTTACACAGTTTGTTGGTCGCGATAGCGACGGTACGACGACTTTCGGGCCTGGCGGCGTAAACCGGGACTTCGAAACCACAGCATACCAGGTCGGCGTCGACTTTGAACTTGCCTCGTTGTTGAGAGGGGACGTCGCGGTAGGCTTCGAAAATGCTGAGTTTGCCGACCCTGGCGCAGCAGATGAAGAAGGCTTGTCCATCGACGGTCAAGTAGAGTGGTTTGCAACCCAATTGACGACCGTAGCTGCGCGCGCCTATCGGCGTACTGAAGCCGGCGGCCTCGTCGATTCCGCGGGCCGTACGGTCGGGGCGTTCGAGGTTGGCGTTGATTACGAGCTTCGCCGCAACATTATATTGTCCGCCGATGCGAATTTCGCGAACTTTGATTTCCTTCAAACTGACCGTGAAGACGATCGAATGATCTTAAGCGCCAGCGCGGCATATAAATTGAATAAAAACGCCCATGTAGAAGTCGGTTACCAACTGATCGATCAGAATTCATCTGGCTTGGCGGCTGACGCCGACTTCACCGACAACTCGGTCTTTTTGGGAATTAGACTATACCCATAGTCTTTCAAAAGGATCGAGCAAAGCTCGGTCCTGGAGACGACTATGAACAAACAAAGTAGTTTCGACCTCGATTATGCAGGGCGCTTGCGCAACGCCAGCGCCCCGGCATACATCGAAGACGAAGTCATCAGCCCGAGTAAATTATTTCGCGCGTTACGGCGTCGCATCTTTGTTTTCAGCATAGTTGCGTTCTCAGTATGCCTCGCAATGGCTGTCGCGACGTTCCAAATGCGTCCGGTCTACAGCGCGTTTGCGTCTGTTATCGTCGATCCTAGCGAACAAACCGCCATTGACCTTGGGTCGATGATATCGGGCGGTCCGGTCGATTCATCCACTGTCGAAACACAAACAGAGATCATTCGAAGTCGCTCCCTCGCCGGAAAAATCGTCGACCAGCTCAATCTCGTCGACAACCCAGAGTTCAACCCGGACTTATCTCCCCCAGGCGCGAAAACTCGCATAAAGAACATATTTGTCGGCATCGCGAACCGCTTTGCACCGCGCCAGCCGGTTGTCGCTTCGCCCGACGAGGCCACGATCGCCGAGCTCCAACGCAATGTGGCGGTGGATATCTTGATGTTGCAAACAAGCGCACATCGAGTTGGCGCCACATACCGGATCGACATTCACGCGCGCAGCGGGGACCCGAAACTGTCCGCAGACATCGCCAACGCTATTGTCGACCAGTATTTAGTGGAACAGCTTGACGCCAAATTCGACCAAGCGCGGCGTAACGGAAAATGGCTTGAAAACCGGCTCGTCGACCTACGTACGGAGGTCAACAATACCGAGGCTGCAGTCGAAGCTTACCGCGCAGAACAAGGCTTGTTCGTAGCCGGCGACCAAACGCTCAACGAGCAACAAATCGCTGACATAAACGCGCAACTCGTGGTTCAGCACGCCGAACTCGCAGAGCGGCGGGCGCGACTTGCCTCGGTGCGTCAATCGATTTCCAACGGTGCAACGGCTGAAATAAGCTCAGAGGCGCTAAACTCGAACGTCATCGCGAATCTGCGCAACCAACAGGCCGAAGTGGTGCGTAAACGCGCAGAACTGGAGTCGCGATACGGCGCTCTGCATCCTGAGATCCAACGTATCGCCTTCGAAGAACAGAACTTGCAAATGCAAATCCGAGCAGAAATCAATCGGATTATTGCAAATCTAGAGACCGAAGTCTCGATCGCTAACGAGCGCGTTCGCGCGCTATCGGACAGGTTAACTTCCCTGCGCTCCAACATAGCGGCGAACAACCTGGCTATGGTCAGACTGCGCGAGCTTGAGCGCGACGCAGAAGCCTCGCGCACCACCTACGAGTCCTTTTTGGCAAACTTCAAACTGACTTCGGAACAAGAAGGAATTACGGAGGCGGACGCGCGCGTTTTATCCCGAGCCGTCGTTCCAAGATCGCCCTCGTCTCCTAAGACAGTGCTCAACCTCATTCTTGGCGTTGTTCTTGGACTTGGATTAGGTTTCATCGCGGCACTTCTTGCAGAAAATATAGACAATAAGATCAGCGCAGGCGACGAGATCGAAACGCTGTTTCAAGTGCCTTTCCTCGGCAATGTGCCCGCCCTTTCAGGCGCAGATAAGGCGCGCCCCGTCGCGTATCTCGCAGCTAATCCGCTTTCCGCGTTCTCCGAAGCGTTCCGAAATCTGCGAGCGTCAATCATGTTTGCGGATTTGGACAACACTGTTCAAACTGTAGCGATAACATCGTCCGAGCCCGATGAAGGCAAAACGACGGTTAGCTTAAGCTTAGCCCGCATGTCGGCGATATCTGGAACGCGTACGATTGTCATTGACGGGGATTTCCGACGTAAACAGCTGACTGAAGCGGCCGAGTTGAGCTCTGAAGTGGGTCTAATCGAGTACTTATTTGGTGAAGCCTCTCTAGAACAAGTCGTGCATCGCGACACTGAAAGCAATCTCGACGTATTGCCTTTAACCGACAAAAAACAGCCGCCGCGAGACGTGTTTGGCTCGCGTGCGTTCGACGCCCTAATCAACGAACTCAAGAATAAATACGAGCTTATCGTTATCGATACCGGCCCTATTCTCTTGATGGCGGAAACACGAGTTCTCGCGAATAAGGTGGATCAGGTGGTGGTCGTCGCAAGATGGCGCGCCACAAACAAAGGCGTACTTCAACAAACACTAAATGTATTGAACGAATTCCGAGCGAATATCGGCGGCGTACTGTTAAACCGCGTCGACATGGCGCGTTACCGTCGTCATGGTTACGGAATGTCCGGCTCGTCAAAATATGACAAATACTATCAAACCGGATAACAGGGCATGCTTCTTTGTTAGCCACAAAGGAGCTTTAGGCGCCTATATTTGACCGATAAAAACTGAAAGGGCTTTCCACGTTTCAAATTTTCGCCTTTATGCGGTCGTAACCCTTTGATACTTGGTACGAAGGCGTAAATTGGCGTCAAACGGGTGGGAATAAGCAAACAACAACCGCAGACCGATATGTGGATATCGATTAGGACCTCATGGGGCATCCACTGGACATACTTCGAGGAGCTTACAACGCTTTTTCACAAAGCGTGTCAAGAACGGTCGATCTGGTGTCTGCGCCGGTTCTTGGCTTAGGCGAGTCGATCGCTCGCGCGAGAACAAACCTCGCGCATCGGAACGTCGGCCCTCAATTGGATGACGCATTCGTTCCGGAAGGCGTGTTGGCTTACGCGGTTGGCGATATCCATGGACGAGCAGACTTGCTCCTCCGCATGATTGACATGTTGCGAGATGACGCTTTACAGGCCGAAGACGTTCAAGGTCGGCCCGTGCTCATTTTCTTGGGAGATTACATCGACCGCGGCTTCCAATCAAAAGCGGTCATCGACACCCTGAATGGGCCAGCTGTCAGCGACTTCGATACGCGCTTCTTGCGAGGCAATCACGAAGCCGCATTTCTTCATTTTTTGTCAGATTCAGAGTTTGGTCCCAAATGGGCGACCTATGGCGGCATCGAAACTCTCGTATCATACAGTGTTCGTCCCCCAAGCATCCGAACCGACGAAGCCGAGTGGGAACGCGTAAGAGACGATTTGTCTAAAGCTCTTCCACAAGGACATCTCGCATTCCTACAAAGCCTTGAAAACCAGATAACACTTGGAGATTATGAGTTCGTACATGCGGGCGTAGCGCCCAATGTCGCACTCGATCAACAGGTTGAGGACGACCTTCTCTGGATCCGCGATGAGTTTTTATTGAACAAAAAGCGCCTGGAGAGAGTTATCGTTCACGGACATACGCCAGAGGCGGCACCTTATCGAGATAATCGTAGAATCGGTCTCGATACCGGCGCTTATATGAGCGGTCGCCTCACCGCGGCGCGCTTTCAAGGTAATAATGTCCGGTTCTTGTCCACAACGTAAAGAACGCCGCGACATCTGCTAAATGAGACCTAGAACGACGGCGACGGCAAACCAAAATGCGCCGCAAAAAGCCGTCATGAACAACGCAGGAAGCCAAAACGGCCATTTTACGATGTTGTCAGGCTCGCTAGGCGAGTTAGACGTCTCCATGTCCACTCGATCTTTGGTCGGGGCTTCGATGTCGATCAAAGGCTCGACCCGTTGCTGTAATATAAGCTTGGACGATTCAGGTAATTCTTCAGGAGGCTTCTCAATCAAATAACGGCTCTTATCGGCGCGACAAAAAAACAGCTGTAAAAACGCGTACAATAACTGACGTAGTTAACGGTTGTTTTGAACCTCGCGCAAGGGACGTAGAGGTCGTGATCGACTTATCGTCAATCATCCCACCTCAGTTTTTGAGCTGCTGAAGCCACCGGTCGCGACGAAGAAGCTTAGTATGCCCCCCGAGCGAACAGAACAGCGGGAATAGCCTTCAGAAAAATCATTAGATCATTCTTCAGCGACCAAGTGTCGACATACTCTACGTCAAGTGAGACGCGATCATTATAGCTTACATTGCTGCGACCGCTGATTTGCCATAAACCCACAACGCCTGGGCGAACGCGATTGTAGCTCGCAATATGCCGGCCGTAACGCATACGCTCGTCCAAGACGATAGGACGCGGACCAACAATCGACATGTCGCCGCGCAAAATGTTTATAAGCTGAGGCAATTCATCGATGCTGCTTTTACGCAGAAAATATCCAATCGGCGTTACGCGCGGATCATTCCTTAATTTGTGGGTAGACCGCCACTCGCGCGCCGCTTCCGGGTCCTCCGCAAGAATTTTAGCGAGCCGCGCCGCAGCATCGATTTCCATCGACCGAAACTTGTAGCAATTGAACATTTCTCCAGCGAGGCCGCACCGTTCTTGAACGAAAATACCCGGCCCTTTGCTGGTCAATTTTACAGCCGCATAGGTCACAAGAAGAACGGGAGCTAAAAATACAAGCGCCGCAAGCGCTATAAAGATATCAACAGCGCGCTTAACCGGGTGGACGATAAGCATTTTAGACTGCTTGTCGTTCACATAACCGACAGACGCCCCAGTCGTTGTCGGCTCCATTATAGATTCATGCTTCATTTTCTTCTTTGTCCCCAAGTCGTACTAATAGACCAGCTTGGTTTCGGATCAGCGACCAGTTCTTGAAATCCGAGACCAAAAATTCGGCGCCACCAAAATTAAGCCGACGACTGCGCTTTATTCCGACCTTTTGCACACACTACTCAGGCCCTATACAGACCTCAGCGCCACTGTCTCAGTGACCTTACCTAGTCGAGACCAAGACGATTGCCCCCTGCGGCGCTTGATGATTTTTTTTAATGCATCGCTATTTTCCGATCTATCTGATTCTCCTACTGCGCGAGGAAATTAGCCAGCATTGCTGCGATGCGGCAAAAAGAGCGGCGTTGCTAACGCAACACGCACGTTTTTTCACCAAATTCGATAGGCTATGCGGCGAGTAGATGAATTTCAGCGCCGAATCCGGGCCGTTACAATTCACCAAATAGAAAGTAAAAAAACGCTCCCCAAAAGCCCAAAGCGGCCAGGCGCTAAACATTGTCAGCCAAAGCAGGCTCCAAGCCCAAAAGGTGCTTGATGACACAACCCGTGCCCTCCCCTTAACGTCTCTCGCACCGGACGATTTCAAAGGGTGGAGCGTTATCGTGACCGGATCGACAAGCGGCGTTGGGTGCGCCATCGCCGAACGCCTCGCCTAGGCTGGTTTCGACATCATGCCGAACGGGTTTAGCGATAAAGACGAGATCGAGACATTGCGCAGCAGGCTCGCCTCCAAAAGCGGTCGAAAAATGGGCTAGTCTGGCGCGGATTTAGCCTTGCGACTGCAGCACTTCCGCACGCGGGCGGTGTTCTCCAACTGGCCGGCGGCATATACGCCTCCTTCCGGCGCCAGCGCCACTGCGAAGGCGTCTTCTTCGCCTTGTCTTGAAATGGACCGCTCGATGACGACGCCTTCATCGGCGGCCAATTTGAGATAAATGGTATTGGTGAGCTGGTGATTATCGGGGTCAAACACGCCGCCGACTATGACCGCTCCCCCGTCCTGCAGCGCCAACGCGGCGTTCGCGCGCTGAAATCCAGGCCGGTTCAAGTCGAGAATGCCAATCTGTTCCCGGCGTGTCGTCCTGGACGACGCTCAACGCGACGAGGGCCATACGCGCGAATATGCGCGCGGCATATGGCTCATGCTCCAACAAGACGAAGTAGACGACTACGTTGGGCGACGAGCGTGACCGCGACAGTCCGCAGTTTTGTGGAGTGGGCGTTCGAAGACGTCGGCATCAAGCTGGACTGGCGCGGCGAAGGCGTTGAGGAAAAAGGCTTCGATGCGGAGACGCGCAAATGCCTAGTCGAGGTCGATTCCGTCCGACGGAAGTGGATTTGCTGCTTTGCGACCTATCAATGGTTTTTAGAAAACGTGGACGTATAGCTCCGCTACGCTTCCGCGCGCTCCAGCCCGCCAAATAACGCTCGCTCAAACGTCGTAGCAGAACGAGTTGTTAATTCTTTGCGCTATTCTGTCAGCTGATTGCCCGAATGGGTGCTGCAATGGCGGTCAACTTGCCCCGAGGCTCGTCAAAGCGTTTAGACCTGATTTGGTCGGCCGACCTTGAGTTCGACGGAGACGAACGCGAGCCGCCCACGCGTTCAGATCAGCGCTTATCCAATACAAAATATCCCAGATGGATTATCGCCATTGGCGTCATTGCGTTTTGTTCCGCATTTTGGTTTGGGCTGGCGATGCTCATTAAGTCGCTCGTAGGCCGCGCCTAGCTCGTCGACAAAAAGCGGACGTCGTTGCTTTCAAAGCGCGCAGCCGTCAGCTTACCCGTTAAATAGGCGCCCGTATCGACGCCTACGCGGCGATGATCTCGATAAGGTGAGGTTTCCGGCGTGTGCCCGTGGACAATGACGCGTTCGAGCCGCCGATTGTCTTTTAGGAAGGTTTTGCGGATCCAGAGCAGATCTTCTTCAACTTGGACGTCTAAATCTTTATCCGGATGCACGCCCGCATGGACGAATTCGTAATCACCGATGGTCGCGCGCAACTCTAGTAAATGCAGAAGGTTTAAGTGTTCTCTCGGCAGGAGCGCTTCAAATTCATCCCGCACGCGCGCCCACTCTTCCATATCCGCATTCGCGCGGGGTGGTTTAACGCCATAGGACACAAGCGTTTCGACGCCGCCATACCGCTTCCAATCCGCGCCAAAAGCGGGATCAGACAAGAATTGCAGCATTGCAGCTTCATGATTTCCCTTCAAAAAACGCGCTTCGAAGGCGTCATGATTCCAGTAGCAGAGTGTGTCGAGCACAGCTTTCGACTCATAGCCCCGATCTATGTAATCGCCGAGAAATACGATTAACGGGCGCTTCTCTTCCGCATTGGTCTTTATATCCTCGCTAATTTGGTCAAGGAGAAGCGATAGGAGCTCTGCGCGACCATGGATATCGCCAACGGCGTACACAACCACGTCGTCGGGGACGAACGCATCATCCGCCTGACGGACGAATCCTGGCGCAAATGGTGCGCCGAGCTTGTCGCGCATTTGAACCACGCGATCGACGGCGGTAGCCGCCACGCTGTAGAACAAACGTCCAGCGTCTCGGCCAACAGCCATGCAAGCGTCTAAGAATTGTTTCAACAGCGGCAACAAAACACGCAACTCCGAAACTTCGGCTCGCTGTACGCGGCAAAGTCGCTGTGCGCGGGAAAGAACGACGACCCAACGTACGTTCAATTCTATCGATCGCCCAGCATAGCCAATGGACGAATAAATAGGCGGTCTTCGCGCCCCTAGCCCATTTGGGAACGCATTCGCGAGCATATCGATCCTATGACTCGCATGAGATATCAGCCCAAAAATACTCTACGAATAACGGCCGCAGGGAGACATGCCATAGTCAGCCAGCCTTAAGCCGCACTAAGTTAGTATGCGCCGCGGGAAAATAATATTGCGGGGATCGACTTAAAGAAGATCTCCAAATCGCGCTTCAAAGACCAGGCTTCGACATACTCGACATCCAGCGCGACACGCTCCTCATAAGTGGTGTCGTTGCGGCCGCTGATTTGCCACAAACCGGTGACGCCGGGACGTACGCGATTATAGCTCACCATGTCTTCGCCATAGCGGGACCGCTCGCTCGCAACGATGGGACGTGGGCCGATGATCGACATGTCGCCGCGGATAATGTTCAGAAGCTGGGGAAGCTCGTCCAAGCTGGTTTTCCGCAAGAACAATCCAAACGGCGTGATACGCGGATCTTTGCGCAGCTTCTGGTTGGCCTTCCATTCTTCAGCCAGATCAGGATCGTCCATCAAAATCTGCTCGAGGCGTTCCTTCGCATCGACCACCATCGTTCTGAATTTCAAACACTGGAACATGCGGCCGCCCAATCCGCAGCGCTCCTGAAAAAATATCGACGGGCCGGCGCTAGACAAACGAACGCCTATCGCGATTGCGAACAGCAATGGCGAAAGAAAGATCAACGCCGGAATTGCAACAACTAAATCAAACGCACGTTTTAAAGGATGGATGACAAGATTATCGTCATCAAAGTCTTCAAGAAAATCGATGGGCGTCCCAGCGATACGTGCTTCAATCACAGACTCGTGCTTCATCTTCTACTCGTCCCCTGACCCGCCGCAGCGGGTAAACTCAACGCTATGCCTGTTCGCCCCAAAGCAAAACTCGCGCCGTACTCAATTTACACATCCAGGCCAGCCCTCAAAGCCCGTCAAACCTAACGAATCCGATCGCCGCCTTTATGCAGAACAAGGTAGGTTTTTCAAAGCGGCATACTGAGCGTCGTAACTCAATTCGCCGCGATTTGAGACACCTACCTTCAAGCAATGCCGCAACCGCGAAGAGATCGAAATTAAATATTTCTTAATATACGAAACGACTGGGAATCTACGTCTTTCTCCAATTACGCGAAGAAAAATCGCAGAAAAGAATTTTCCGCGAAAACGCGACTGTAGGATGGGCGCCGAAACCCGTCGGCGCCTAGGGTTCGATCAATTGACGCGGGTCGTCCAAAGGCGGTTTATGCGAATCTAAAGCAGATCTTCGCCGTCCGCGCGACGTTTTAGCGCATCAACGATTCGCTTTACGTCTTGCGACTTGTCGCGACGGGCCACAAGAAGGGCGTCGTCAGTATCGACGACGATCAAATCCTCAACGCCAACCAACGCAACCAATCGTCCGGAATCGGAACGGAGGTAGGAATTGCGAACGCCGGCGAGCTCAGCGTCGCCAGCGATAACGTTTCCGTCAGCGTCTTTGTCCGCAATATCATAAAGCGCGCTCCAAGCGCCGACATCGGACCAACCCATATCGACGGGCACAACGGCGCCGTTCGGCGTTTTTTCCGCAACGGCGTAGTCGACGGATTCGGATTCGACCGCCTCCCACGCCTCAAGATCTACGGTGCGCAAACGCCCGTTAAGCGCGCCGTCGGAATACGCCTTCGCTATCGGCTGTGCGATATCGGGACGATGCTGCTCCAACTCCTCAAGGAAACTTCTTGCATTCAAAAGGAAGATACCTGCGTTCCAAAAGTAACCGCCTTCATCCAAATAGGATTGAGCCGTCGCCAAATCCGGCTTTTCGACAAATCGTGCAATCTTATAGCCGGCCGACAAGGCGTCGCCGCTTTGGATGTAGCCATAGCCGGTTTCAGGCCCATCCGGGGTAATGCCGAAAGTGACCAAGCGCCCTTCTTCGGCGAGCGGCAGCGCTTCGCTGATTGCGGCGCGAAACGCGTCGGGCTGCAAAATGTGGTGATCCGCCGGCAGCAATAGCACCAACGCGTTGGGATCGATCTCGACCGCCGCGCGACACGCCAAAGCCGCGGCGGCGGCGGTGTTGCGCCCCTCGGGCTCCAAAAGAGCGACGCCATTTGGGGCTTGCGCCTCGTCCAGCGCTTTGAGCGCATTGTCTGCGTGGGCGGCGTTGCAAATCACCAATGGCTGAGCAAGTTCAGCGCCGTCCAATTCCGCCACGCGAATGAGAGTTTCCGCCAACATTGAGCGCTCTGAAGCGAGCGCATGAAATTGCTTCGGCTGTGCGCGTCGCGATAATGGCCATAACCGAGATCCAACGCCCCCCGACATCACCGCCGGTACAAGTATCGTCATCGCCCTTCCTATCGTCCCGCTTAGCGTTGCGACGGAGGTTAACGCGGGGCCGCCTCGCAACGAAAAACGCGCCAGCGTTCTCCACAAGGCGCGCATCATTCTCCTTGCGCGATAGCAGGCGTTGTTTCTCGCTGCAAACAAAACTCGCGTGCAATTCTCCGTTCAACGCTAGCGGAAATGCAAGGAGCGTCTAAAACTCAAAAAACAACTCAATTGGAGACGGCTCAATGACCCAAAACTCGCTCGCCGACACGCTCGATCTTTCCGGCCGGTCCGTCATTGTCACGGGATCGACCAGCGGCATCGGCAAAGCCATGGCGGATGCGCTCGCCTACGCCGGCTGCAATGTTATGCTCAACGGCTTTGGCGACGCCAACGAAATTGAGGCCGCGCGCAAAGAATTGGCCGACAGATCTGGACGAAAAATCGCTTACTCCGGCGCGGATCTGACCAATGTCGAAGCGATAGAGGGGATGTTCGAAGAGGCGCGCGCCGCATTTGGAACCGTCGACGGCGTCGTCAATAACGCGGGCGTCCAACACGTCTCGCCGGTCGAGGAGTTTCCCGTCGCAAAATGGGATCTCATCATTGCGCTCAATCTTACGGCGGCCTTCCACACAACGCGCCTCGCCTTTCGGGACATGAAGGCGCAGAAATGGGGTCGGATCATTAATCTGTGCTCCGCACATGGATTAGTGGCGTCACCCTTTAAATCCGCCTATGTGGCGGCCAAACATGGCGTGATCGGTCTCACAAAGACAACGGCGCTTGAGGGCGCAGAGTTTGGGGTGCGGGCAAACGCGGTTTGCCCTGGTTATGTCAGGACGCCGCTTGTGGAGGCGCAGATAGGCGACACCGCCAAGGCGCGCGGCATTACAGAGGATGAAGTGGTGCGCGATGTCCTTCTGGCGGCGCAACCGACAAAGGAATTCGTCACCGTCGAAGAGATTTCAAGCTTCGTATGCTTTTTGATGTCCGACGCCGCGCGCAGCATCAACGGCGCAGAATTAAAAATCGATGGTGGTTGGACGGCGCAATAGCCCAAAAATCAGGCCCTCATACGCCAAAGCCGCAATTTTCGGCTCACGCCCCTTCTAAGCCGGCCGGATGCGTATTGTTATGCGCGAAATTCGCGAGAGGGCCTGTCCATGATGAAATTCCTATTATCGTCCACCGCTGCGGCTGCGTTCGTCGCCCTGTCGGCGTGCACCACCCCAATTGGCGAGACGCCCTCGGCGCCTGTTGCAGAGGCAGTCGAACCCGCCGTCGCCGAAGCGATCGACCCACGCGTTATTCATGAACGTCTGGTCGTTATGGATACGCATCTGGACACGCCTTCACTGCTTGTTCAGCCGGGATTTGACATCACGAACAGATACGATGTCGCGCTGCACTATTCGCAAGTCGACCTCCCTCGGATGTTGGAAGGCGACGTTGATGGCGGCTACTGGGTGATCTATACGCCCCAAGGCCCGCTCACCGAGGAAGCTTACGCCGGGGCCTTAGAGTCCGCGATCAAACGCGCGGAAGCCATTCAGAACATGGTCGCAAGTCATCCCGACGAGTTTGAATTGGCCCTCAATTCGGAAGACGCCGAACGTATTGAGGCCGCCGGAAAACGCATCGTCTATGTCAGCATGGAGAACGCCTATCCATTAGGCGAGGACCTCTCCAGACTGGAAATGTTCTATGACATGGGCCTTCGGATGGTCGGCCCGCTGCATTTCGCCAACAATCAATTGGGCGACAGTTCGACGGATTCGGAAGGTACGGTTTGGGAAGGCCTGTCCCCGCTCGGCAAGGAAATGGTCGCTGAAGCGAACCGCCTCGGCATTATTCTAGACGGTTCGCACGCGCATGATTTGGTGTTCGACGATTTGATTGAATTGTCAGCCACGCCGATCATTCTTTCGCACACGGGCGCAAAGGCGATTTACGACCATCCCCGCAACATTGACGACGAACGCCTGAAGACGCTCGCGGCGAATGGCGGGGTCATTCATATGAACGCTTTTGGCGGCTATCTCAAAAAACTTGAGCAAGATCCGGCTCGAGGCGCAGCTATGGGTAAACTATTCGCCGAGCTGCAGAGCGCGCCAATCACAACCGTGGAAGAACGAGACGCGTTTCTTGCGAAACGGCGCGCGATCGATGCGGAATTCCCGCCGGCCATGGCCGATTTCGAAGATTACATGGAGCATTTCCTCTACGTCTTGGAGCTGATCGGACCGGATCATGTCGGCGTCGGCGCCGATTGGGATGGCGGCGGCGGCGTCGAGGGCATGAATGATATCTCCGCTTTCCCGCGCATCACCGAACGCTTGCTGGCGGAAGGCTACACGGAAGAAGATCTCGCCAAGATTTGGGGCGGCAATGTCAAACGTCTGCTGAAAGCGGCGGAAGACTACAAAGCGTCGCTGGCGTCCGAAGAGGGCTAGGCGCGCGCCTAGCTTTCACGGAAGGTGTTCGCTAACGCGTCCGTGAACGGCTTAAAGAAGTAAAATGCGGCCGACCGGCTTTCGGTGCGGACATAGACCTGCGCCGGCATTCCGGGGACGAGGTTGAATGTCGCCGTATACGGCATAAAACGAGCCCTATTCGGCCTCGTCCGCTTCAAATTCGACGAGAAGATCGCCCTCGCCCACTTGGTCGCCGACCTGGAAGCGATAGGCTTTGACCACGCCGTCGCTCGGCGCATGAAGCGCGTGCTCCATTTTCATCGCTTCCATCACGACCAACGTGTCGCCGGCCGACGCCTTGTCGCCCGGCTTGCAAGACAGAGCCGTCACCACGCCCGGCATCGGCGCGGCGAGAGACCCCGCCGCAAGCCCCGAACTGTCCGGCCCCGACAAGGGGTCCACCACCGCAAGATCAAAGCGTTCGGCGCCCAGCCAGACGCGAAGGCCGGTTTTGGTGCGCGCAACAAACGCGTCCAGCGCTTGTCCATCGACGGTTAGACGGACGTCGCCGGCCGCCGTCGCTTGGCCGTGCGCCGTGATGCGCTCGTCATTGATCACGAAAACCGTGTCGCCCTCGGCCTCCGTTCTGACGACATCAATCGCCGTTTCGCCATCACGTAGCCAGAAGGCGCGTTTGGACGGCGTGGTCAGACGCCATCCGCCGAGCGACGTCCACAGATCGCCGCCTTCACTCGATGCGCTCTCGTCGGCTTCTTCAGCCAGCAGGAATAAGCACGCCGCGATGATCGGAGCGGAGCTCAGCTCAGGATGCGCAAACAGCGCGTCATTGTGGCGCTCGATAAAATGCGTATCCAATTCAATGGCTTGGAACGCCGGATGCGCCGCCAATGCATGCAGGAAGCGCGCATTTGTTTCCGGGCCTGATACGCGAACACCGGACAACGCCTGGCGCAGACGGCTGAGCGCGCCGTCCCGTGTCTCCGCGCTAGTGATGATTTTAGCGATCATCGGATCGTAATGCGGGGTGACGTCGCCGCCTTCGGCGACGCCGGCGTCCATGCGCATGCCGTCCCCGCTGGGCAAGACCATCCGACTAATATGCCCGGTGGACGGCAAGAAGCCGGCGTCTGCGTCTTCCGCATAAAGCCGCGCTTCAAACGCATGACCAGTACAGGTGATCTCGTCCTGCGACAGCGGCAATTCTTCGCCGGACGCCACGCGCAATTGCCATTCGACGAGGTCCAAGCCGGTGACGCATTCGGTGACGGGGTGCTCCACCTGCAAGCGCGTGTTCATCTCCATGAAGTAGACGCTGTCCGCTTCATCCGCAGACGGATCAAAGAGAAACTCCACCGTGCCGGCGCCGACATAATTTACAGACCGCGCTGCGTTAACCGCCGCCTCATGCAGACGGGCGCGCACTCTGGGCGACAGATCTGGCGCCGGAGCCTCTTCAATCACTTTTTGGTGGCGACGCTGCAAAGAGCAATCGCGTTCAAACAGATGGACGATGTTTCCGTGCGTATCGCCGAACACCTGAACTTCCACATGGCGCGGACGGCCGATGAATTTCTCGATCAAGAACCGATCATCGCCGAAGGCGGATTTCGCCTCGCGTTTGGCGGACGCCAGCGCTTCTTTCAGCTCAGACGCCTCTTCAACAAGCCGCATCCCCTTGCCGCCGCCGCCGGCGGAGGCTTTCAGAAGGACCGGATAACCTATGCGTTCAGCTTCCGCTTTAAACGTTTTGAGGCTCTGCTCTTCGCCTTGATAGCCCGGCGCGACAGGTACGCCCGAACGGGTCATCAAATCTTTGGACAGGGATTTGGAGCCCATAATCCGGATGGCTTCAACGCCCGGGCCGACAAAGGCGATTTCCGCCTTCTCGCAGGCCTTCGCGAAGGCCGCGTTTTCCGACAAAAAGCCATAGCCGGGATGGATGGCTTGCGCGCCGGTGCGTTTGGCGGCGTCGATGATCTTATCGATCACCAGATAGCTTTCAGACGGCGCAGCCGGGCCGATATGGACCGCCTCGTCACAAGCGGCCACATGAACAGCGTCCGCATCAACGTCGGAGTAGACGGCAACCGTTTGGACGCCCATGCGCCGAGCGGTTTTGGCGATACGAACAGCGATTTCGCCGCGATTGGCGATCAGGAGTTTGGAAAACATGGCCGTTACATCCTGAACACGCCGAACTTGGTCGGCTCTAGAGGTTTATTGAGGCTGGCGGAGATGGCGAGGCCCAAAACGTCCCGTGTTTCGGCCGGATCGATAACGCCGTCATCCCAAAGACGCGCCGAGGCGTAGTAGGGCGATCCGTTGCGATCATAATCTTCGCGGATCTCTTGTTTGAACGCCTCTTCGTCTTTCTCTGGCCAATCTTCGCCGCGTGCTTCCATGCCGTCGCGACGGACGGTGGCCAACACGCTTGCGGCCTGCTCGCCGCCCATGACGGAGATGCGCGCATTCGGCCACATGAATAAGAAACGCGGACTATAAGCGCGCCCGCACATGCCGTAATTGCCGGCGCCATAAGAGCCGCCGAACACCACGGTGAATTTGGGCACATTCGCGGTTGCAACCGCCGTCACCAATTTGGCGCCGTCCTTGGCGATGCCGCCGGCTTCCGCCTTTTGACCGACCATGAAGCCGGTAATGTTCTGCAGGAAGACGATCGGCGTGCCGCGCTGGCAGCACAATTCAATGAAATGCGCGCCTTTCAGTGAGCTTTCAGAAAACAAAATGCCATTGTTCGCGATGATCCCGACAGGCATGCCGTGAATGCGGGCGAATCCCGTCACCAATGTCGTACCGTAGAGCGGTTTGAACTCGTCGAATTCAGATCCATCGACAATGCGCGCGATAATCTCGCGGCTGTCGATCGGCTTGCGGGCGTCTTGTTCGATAACGCCGTAGAGCTCCTCGGGATTGTAAAGCGGGGGCTTTGAAGCCCGAATGTCCAGCTGTTCAGGCTTTGTGATATTGAGACGGGAGACGATCCGGCGAGCAATGCCCAGAGCCTGACTGTCATCCTCCGCCAAATGGTCGACAACGCCGGAGGTCCGCGCATGCAAATCGCCGCCGCCTAGATCCTCCGCGGAAATCACCTCGCCCGTCGCCGCCTTCACCAAGGGCGGACCGGCTAAGAAAATCGTGCCCTGATTGCGAACGATCACGCTTTCATCCGATATGGCGGGCATGTAGGCGCCGCCTGCCGTACAGCTGCCGTGGACCACCGCGATTTGCGGGATGCCTTGAGACGACATCTGCGCTTGGTTGTAGAAGATGCGGCCAAAATGTTCGCGGTCTGGGAACACGTCGTCCTGCATCGGCAAAAACGCGCCGCCGCTTTCCACCAAATAGATGCATGGCAAGCGATTTTCCAGGGCGATCTCCTGCGCGCGCAAATGCTTCTTCACCGTCATCGGATGATAGGTGCCGCCCTTCACCGTGGGGTCGTTAGCGACGATCATGCACTCGACGCCCTCGATCCGACCGATCCCCGTCACCACGCCAGCGGAGTTCACATCTCCGGAATACATTTCCCAGGCGGCGAAACGCCCAACCTCTAAAAACGGCGTCCCCGGATCCAGCAAACGGTCCACGCGCTCGCGCGCCAGAAGCTTGCCGCGCGAGATATGTCGCTCTCGGCTGCGTTCATTTCCACCCTGCATCACTTGGTCGGCGCGCGTTTTCAGCTCGTCGACCAGCTCGCGCATCACAGCGGAGTTTGCAGCGAAACCCTCCGATCGCGCGTCAATTTGGGACTGTAGGATCGTCATCGTTGCGGCGCCTCCCCACCTCAAGTAACACGTTGTTGTATTATCCTGTTGTCGGACAACGTAATAGAGGCTATTGTTAACGCGCGCAAGATGGAAATCGCCCAAATGGCGGCCATGGTTCGCGACGACAAAGTCTGAATAGGGATGAATAAGGCCATGCTTTCGAATTCTAACGCCATGCTGTCTTTCGGCCTCGATCCGTTGATTGAGGAGATGCGCGACATGACCCGTCGCTGGGTCGACGACAAACTGGCGCCGCGCGCCGAAGAGATCGACAAAACAAACGAATTTCCGCGCGATCTTTGGCCTGAACTCGGCAAGCTTGGCCTGCTCGGCATTACAGCGGACGAAGAATATGGAGGCTCAGGCCTAGGCTATCTGGCGCACTGTGTGGCTATGGAAGAAATTACGCGCGGTTCAGGTGCGGTAGGCCTCTCCTATGGCGCGCACTCAAATCTTTGCGTCAATCAGATCAATTTGAACGCCAATGCGGACCAAAAAGCGCGCTATCTGCCCAAGCTGTCCAGCGGAGAGCATTTGGGCGCGCTCGCCATGTCGGAGCCCGGTTCCGGCTCCGACGTCGTCTCTATGAAGACGCGCGCCGAGAAAAAGGGCGACCGCTACATTATCAATGGCAACAAAATGTGGATTACGAACGGCCCCGAAGCGGACACGCTGGTGATTTACGCCAAGACCAATCCGGACGCGAATTCGCGCGGCATCACCGCTTTCCTAATTGAGAAGGACTTTAAAGGCTTCTCGACGGCGCCCAAACTCGACAAGCTCGGCATGCGCGGGTCCGACACGTGCGAGCTGATCTTTGAAGATTGCGAAGTGCCGGAAGAAAACGTGCTCGGCGTTGAAAATGAAGGCGTCCGCGTTTTGATGAGCGGCCTCGATTTTGAGCGCACGGTTTTGTCCTGCGGCCCCGTTGGCTTAATGCAGGCGGCTCTGGAAGTCGTATTGCCCTATGTCCATGATCGCAAACAGTTCGACACGCCCATCGGCGAGTTCCAACTGGTGCAAGGCCATCTCGCGGATATGTATTCCGCTATGAACGCCTGCCGAGCCTACAGTTACGCCGTCGCGGCGGCTTGTGATCGCGGCGAAACCACCCGCCAAGATGCGGCGGGTTGCATTCTCTACGCGTCTGAAAAGGCCACCCAAGCCTGCCTTACAGCCATCCAATTGCTGGGCGGCAATGGCTATATCAATGATTATCCCACCGGCCGTTTGCTGCGCGACGCCAAACTCTTCGAAATTGGCGCCGGCACCTCGGAAGTTCGCCGCATGCTGATCGGCCGCGAGCTCTATATGGCGACCGCGTAGTATGAAAGCGACCCCCCACAGCTTTGCGCCGCTGAAGCGCAGTCCGGCCTATCAGAAAGTCTATGACGCTGTTGAAAGCGACATACTTTCAGGCCGGCTTGCGCAAGATAGTTTGCTGCCGACTGAGGGGGAATTGGCTGAGCAATTCAACGTGCATCGCTCAACGGTGCGCGAGGGATTGCGGCTGCTAGAGCAAGCCGGCCTGATCCGGCGCGGGCCCGCCAAACGCATGATCGTGGTGCGTCCCGAAAGCGAGGAGACGGCCACGCGTGCGGGACGCAGCTTGGCGCTGCATGGGGTGACCTTCCACGAAGTCTGGGAAGCGATCGCTATCTTTCAGCCGGCGGCGGCGCGCCATGCCGCGAAACATCTCGACGCCGACCAATTAGACGCGCTGGACGAAATCGTCGCCGATGCGCGGCGCGCCAGAACAGGCGAGGAAATCGTCGCGTCGGCGTCCGCCTTCTTGCAGCAAGTGGCGGCCGCCGGCGGCAATCGCGTCGTGCTCGTAACGCTGCAATCGCTTAATCAGTTGATCGCGAGCAGTTTGGAACAAGTTGTCGACGAATTGCCCCGCGCGGGTCGACGCATCGCCGATGCTCAATCCTCAATGATCGGTGCATTTCGCGCCGGCGACGAGGTCGCGGCCGCCGCCTGGATGCAAAAGCATATCGACGACCTAAAACGCGGGTACGAGGTCGCCGGCGCGCCCATGGACAGCCAGGTCCTCTAACGGCGCCTCGCGCATTTTACCGGGCTTAGATATGCTCTGGCGGTTTGACATAGCCGCCGGAGGCATAGCGCTGAATGAAAACGCAAACCCTGCTTCGCCAAATCCACCATTGGGGCTCGCTCCTCATCATGGTTCAGATGGGTGTCGTCATTATCGCCGGGCTCTTCTTGATGCTGAAGAAAGAGGTTGAGTGGATCCAACCCTCCACCGTGAACGGCGTCGACCGCATGGGCGCGCCGACTTTGGCGATAAGCGATTTATTCGAGACCGCAAAATCCGTCCCAGAGCTCGACATCGACATTTGGACGGATCTTGCGCGCGTGGACATCAAGCCTGGCAAAGGCGTCGCCAAATTCGTCTCGAACAATAATTGGGAAACGCAGATCGACACGACGACGGGCGAAGTGCTGCAAACCGCGTTTAGGCGCTCAGACATCATCGAAAAACTGCACGATGGCTCATTTTTCGCCGATTGGGTCAAACTTTACGTATTTCTTCCGTCAGGCGCGGCGCTACTCATATTATGGGCGACGGGGATTTATCTGTTTTTCCTGCCGCATTTGAAACGCGCACAGCGCTCGAAACGACGCGCGCGCGCACAGGTTTGAAGTCGAAAAGCTTGATCGCAGCGCTTTTGCGTTGAAGATAAAGAAAAAAGAGATGATGGGCAGACCAATGAAAAAACTCCTGACCGCAATCGGAACGCTTGCGGCGCTGACTGCGCCCTTGAGCGTTGCGCCAGCCGCCGCGCAAGACAAAACCGGCGTTGAAAAAGTCTATGACGGCCTGGAATGGCGGTTTATCGGCCCCTATCGCGGCGGCCGCGCCGTGGCGGCGGCCGGCGTGATCGGCGACCCGCTTACCTATTATATGGGCGCCACCGGCGGCGGGGTTTGGAAAACCACCAACGCCGGCGTCGATTGGTTCAACGTCTCGGACGATGATTTCAATGTCGGCTCCATCGGCGCGATCGACGTCTCAGACAGCGATCCGAACGTCGTCTATGTCGGCACCGGCGAAAGCCCAATTCGCGGCGTCACCACATCTCATGGCGACGGCGTTTACAAGTCTGTGGACGCCGGCGCGAGCTGGACCCATGTCGGGCTCAAAAATCGCGGACAAATCTCCACCCTGGTGATCCACCCCACCGATCCGGACACGGCGCTTGTCGCAGTGCAGGGCAATATCTGGGGGCCGAATGAAGAACGCGGCGTCTTTAAGACGACAGATGGCGGCGAAACATGGGCGCATGTCTTAAAAGTCGACGCCGACACCGGCGCATCCGACCTTGTCATGGACCCGTCTAATCCACGCATCCTCTACGCCGGCATGTGGAACCATCGGCGCAATCCCTGGTTCGTCAAATCCGGCGGGACCAGCGGCGGCATATTTAAGTCAACCGATGGCGGCGACACCTGGGAGGAACTCACTAAAGGTCTGCCGGAACTTGTCGGCAAGATCGGCATTGATGTCGCCGCGTCCAATCCGAACAAACTCTACGCGATCGTAGAAGCTGAAGAAGGCGGCTTGTTCGTCTCGGAAAACGGCGGCGAGAGCTGGACGAACGTCAACAATGACCGGATCATCCAAGCGCGCGCCTGGTACTACAACCATGTTAAAGTCGATCCGACGGACGAAAACACGCTCTTCATCCTGAACGCGCCGCTTTTGAAATCCATCGATGGCGGCAAGACGTTTGAACCGCGTCCCGCCCCGCATGGCGACCACCACGATATCTGGTTCAATCCGGAAGACGGCCAGAATTTCATCAACGCTAATGATGGCGGCGCGACGGTGACGTTTGACGGCGGCGAGAGCTGGTCGTCCATCTACAATCAGCCGACCGCGCAATTCTATCGCGTCAATGCGGACAATCTAACGCCCTACACCGTCTATGGCGGCCAGCAGGACAATTCGACCATCGCGATCACCAGCGATGATTTCGACGGCGATATCGGCCCGGACAATTATTCCACGGTCGGCGGCGGCGAGAGCGCGCATATCGCATTCGATGTCGACAATCCGCGCCTGATCTACGCCACCACGATCAACTCAACCCTAACCGAGTTCGATGCGGAATTGGAGCGCACGCGCTTAATCAAGCCGTATCCCGAATATGTGTTCGGGCGGAATGTGGCCGACCAGAAATACCGGTTTAATTGGAACGCGCCTGTGATCGTGTCCCCGCATGATCCATCGACCATTTATTACGGCTCGCAATTCCTGCTGAAGAGCACGGATCGCGGCCTTAACTGGGAAGAGATCAGCCCTGATCTCACCAAGAATGATAAATCCAAACAGGGCTTAGGCGGCGGCCCGATCACGAACGAGCAAGCCGGCGCAGAATTCTACAACACTATCTTCTACATCGTGGAAAGCAAACACGAAGAGGGCGCGATTTGGGTCGGCAGCGATGACGGCCTCGTGCACATCACCCGCAATGGCGGCGAAAGCTGGGACAACGTCACGCCACGCGGAATAGACGAGGCGCATATCAACGCCATAGAGGTGTCGCCCCATGATCCAGGCACGGCGTATCTTGCGGTCACAGGCTACAAGCTGAATGATTATACGCCCTACATCTATGTGACCCGGAATTACGGGAATTCCTGGCGACGCATTGATCGCGGCCTGCCGGAGGACGCATTTGTGCGTGTCGTCCGCGAAGACCCCGTCCGCCCCGGCGTGCTTTATGCGGGCACGGAATCGGGCGCGTTTGTGAGCTTCGATAGCGGCGCGGATCGATGGAAGTCGCTGGATCTCAATTTACCGCCCGTCCCGATCACGGACATGATTGTTCGGCAGAATGATCTGATCGCCGCGACGCAGGGCCGCGGGTTCTGGATTTTGGACGATCTGCACATTTTGCAGCAGACCACCGGCTCCATCGCTTCAGCCGCGCTGCATCTGTTCGCGCCGGAAACCACCATCCGACAAGCAGGCGGATCAGGCAGCGCTGGAACAGGGGATCCCGTTGCGCCGGCCAAGCCGCGCGGCGCGCACTTCACCTACTTCATCGGCGATGATCTTGATCTTGAAGGACACGATTTCTCGATCGAAATCCTCGACGCGTCCGGCGCTACGGTTCGCAGCTATTCGAATAAGGAAACTCCTCACGACGTCTGCGCGGAAGGCAATTCCGATCCGCGTAATCCTCTGACGGTCAGTCGGCCTTCTCCAGGCGCCGGTCTGAATTCCTGGACCTGGAATTTGGAACGGGATCCTCTCCACTGCACGCCCGGCGTGAAGATCTTTGCAGGCCTGGACGGGCCGCGCGTCACCCCAGGCGACTACCGCGTCCGCATCCGCGCGGGCGGCGAACAGGCCGAGCAGTCTTTTGAGGTTATCGCGGATCCGCGTGCGCCGGCCGAACCGGCGCAATATGCGGAGCTGGGCGATTATCTCGCGCGCTCGGCGGCGCTCCTCGATGCGCTTCTGGTCGACGTCGACGTCGCCGAACAGGCGCGCGCCCAAATCCAAGCGCAGATGGATATCGCAGCCGGGGGTCCAAATGAGACGCGTCTCTCCACACTTGGCGAGGCGGCGATCAAAAGACTCGACGCCTGGATCGCGCTGGTGACGCAACCCAAGCATGAGACGTTTGAGGACGACATCAATTGGCCGAACATGCTCGACGTGCAGATCCGCCATCTCATCGACGCCATCGACCGCGCGGATGCGCCGGTCACTGCAGGCGGCAAGCTGCGCTATACCGATCTGGAAGCCGAATGGGGCGACCGCAATGCGGAGCTGGACGCCATTTCGGCGACGGAAATCGCCGCGTTCAACTCGGCGCTGTCCGATCTAGGCATTGCGCATATCCCGACCCCTTAAATGGCGGATACGACATGGTCGCTGTGATCCTATATCGCGGCGGCCGCGTCGATCTGGCGCAAATGCATGAGGCGACGCCGTCGCGGGCCAAAGCGCTGCGACATTGCGCGCTGAAAAAACTTGTCCTGCGCAGATTTCGTTCGTTGACCGTGAAGGCGTCTCACCTTAAGTTCCGCCGCTCTTTGGGAGCCCGTAGCTCAGTCGGTAGAGCAGCTGACTTTTAATCAGCGGGTCACAGGTTCGATCCCTGTCGGGCTCACCAAAGATTTCAGACACTTAAGCAAAACAATCGCCCGCCATCTAACAGGGGTTAGATGCGGGGTTAGATACTTTTGTTCCAGATTTGGCCCCGGCCCCGGCGGCTTTTCGCCTCGCCGAGCCCTTCCCCGTGCGCGGCATTTTCAGGAAAGGAGAGAGGGATGAAGCTATTAAGTATGAATGCAATCGGCACCGCGACATTGCTGCTTGCAGTTATCAGCTTTGTCGCTGTGCTAGTTCTCGCAGGGATGAGCGCTGCGGGACACGGACCTTGGTGCACTAGCCGTCTCGATCAACGAATTCATTTTTTGACTTTTCAGGCATGCGTTGAATCGTCCGCGACGATTATCACTGGTGGAAGCCAAAGTAACTCAGAAGCGCATGAAACAGTCGAGGAATGCTCAAGGGCGGCGACTGTCCAAGCTAGTTACAAGCTATGCCCTGGCGACACAGTTCGGCCCGGCATAACGACTGAGTCGCTGCAATCGCTCGAACGCCCCCAGCCAGAAGGAAGTGAGTGATGGCACGTACCTACGCAGAAGACACAAAGGTCCCGGTCACCAAGTCGCATAACGACATCCATAAGATGCTCACATCCATTGGCGCTGACAGGATCGGGATCATGTTCGGCGGCGATGAGGGCTCAATCGTCGTGTTTCAAGCGGGCGATGTGATGTACAAATTTGCGCAGCCGCCCCTCGCCGAAACAATTCGAAATAAAGAGCAAGCCGAGCGCGCAGCCTGGCGGGCTTTGGTGTTGCTGATCAAGGCAAAGACTGTGGCGATCCAGCAAGGTATCTCGACGATAGAACGAGAGTTTATGGCGGACACGGTGATGCCGGATGGCTCCACATTGGTTGAGCACCATAAGGCGCTAGTTTCCCACAATTATGGCGAAGACGGGCCGCCGCGCCTGTCGTTCATGCAGTAGCGCGGCCTTCGTCCCAAATTTCTAGCCCATCATCCGGCATCGGTCGCGCGAGCGCAAAACTCTCATCCCCGCCGGCCATCCATTCGGAAGCGGCTTCTGGCGACGTGATCACCACCGGCATGGCCTTTTCATGGATGGGCGCGACGATGCTGTTGGGTTCGCACGTTAGGAACGCATAAAGCGTGAAGTCCTGCGTTACGCGTTGTCGTCGTTTCTGGCCGTCGACCTTCACCAGCCTTTCGCCGGTCCACGGCCGCCAGATACCTGCGAAAAACGCCGGCTGATCGACCGGTTGAAACCACGCATTTGCCTTCTCAGCCGCGTTCCATTCGGCGAAGCGCGTAAACGGGACGAGGCATCGGTATTCGGCTTCCAGGAAATAAGGCCGGTTCACGTCCCGCCACCACCGGCTTTTCAAATTGCGGATGTTGGTGATCGGCTTCGCGCCCTGCTTCGCCGGCGGAAAACCCCAACGTGCGTTGTCCAAGAGAAGGTCACCGTCCGTGTTTGTCAGGATCGGCCCATCGCTATCCGCGCCGACATAATCGGGCGGTAAATTGCCTGTTGCAGGCGACGTACGAAACGCTCGCCCCATCGCGGCTGCAAACTGGCGAATCGCTTCAACGGCGCCCTCATGGCGATACAGATTGCACACACAGCATCTCCATTGTCGTCGGCTACACGCTGCCGCGACCTAGGATCATCATTGATAAATCGAGGCAATCATGCAAAGGTGCACTACCGATGCATGATACATCGGCACATCGGTTTGAAACTTTAGTGAGACAGAACAGGGAATGGGTACCATGAAGAAAGAGCCAAAAGTACTGAGCCAACAACGTCGTAACTCGCGACTTAGCAAGAGTTAAGTTGACTTGCATGCGCACCCCCAAGTTGACGGGGGTTACCTATCAAAGCAACGAGGTAAAACGATATGGCCCCCAGTATGATTAGCCCTTGGGTCGTCAAAGAAGACGCCCCCTATTTGATAGCGGGAACAGTCCCGGATGGGCTCAGATCGGCTGTGCTGAGCGCATTTAAAGCACTAGGCGGAGCCACCGTCGGTGACGCCGTCGCCTATCTTTTCCACGAAACGAGCATCCAAATTTCTTATCGAAGCATGGGTAACATTGCTCGCAAGATGAAAAAGCAAGGGATGCTGACCACCGCCAAAGGCGAAGGAAAAAAAGGAGATCCAATTGTATTTGAAGTGACGCAAAACGGTGAAGAACATATGCGAGCAGCGGCGGAAGACTTTAAAGTGGTCTCCGCCTTTATTTCGCATTCTTTTTCTACAGAACCAGAGCGCGAACGGTCGAAAATCGTCTACCAGAGCGCAGAGTTTCATTCGCTTTGTCCAGATGGTGAAAAGCCAGGCAAAGCGCACGCTCATGTTTGAGCCGCTTCAAGTACGGGGAACGATATGATTCCGACATGACCCGATCTCGGCCGGTTCCGCTGCTAGTTTTGACAGACAGCCTCGCCGCTTCCTTGCGGTTCGCCACCGCAGCAAATCACGAGCTTTCAAGGAATGGAAATTATGGAGCATGATGAAAATGTAACCAACTTACACGTGGTGCCGGCTCATGATCAAACAACCGGACAAACCGAACTCAGTGAGCCGCTCTACGAACTCCCCGGCGACATAAGGCGCCAAGCCAAGCTAAACTTCAGACTTACTTGGCACTTTGGTCGCGGAATGAAGGAACAGATGAGGATGCTCGAGATAGGTTACCGAGTTTATCGCAAACAAGCTAAGAGTAACGGTCTTAGCCCAATGGATGTGAACATATTCTATCTGAACGAAGGCCGAGCGACGAGAAGACGCATAATCTTCAAATACTTTAAATTTCTTTTCGCCGGAATTGCAGTTTCTTTCACCACCTATGCAGCGTGGATCGCAATTGTTCAATACCACGCTGCTTAAGCAAGGTTAGTGTCGGGCTAACCTTTGTATCGAGTAGATTTTATGGGGCGGTGTTGGAAACAGCACCGCCCTTACTTATTCGCAAGGTTCTTGGCAAACGAAAACCTTACTGAGCGCCTCTCATACAAGCGGCTACTAATATCCGTCAAGGCAAACAAATGCCCTAGCGACCCAAATTCTTTCCACAGCGTCAGAAATACAACAACAGCCGGGCGTCAAGAATCTCTTAACGCGGACAGCTCAACTCAGGAACTTGCAAGCGCAGTAGCTTTAGGGCTCTGTATTCATTTGTTTCTTTCGCGAGTTTACCAATCTTTGGATAGTCGACGTTCCTCCCGAGACCACGGCTAAGCGCCTGCTAAACTAGCTTGGCGCCTTGCGCGAGCGCGCGCAAGTTCGCTAAATGTTCTCATGCTTCCAACTCTGGGACAGCTCATGCGCCAGGCGTCGCATCCGGCGACGGGCGTGCAGCTTGGTTGCCCAAACGACCATTGGCGCACCATCAGGATCACGCCCGGCATGGAGTGCGAGACCATCCATACGGTGAAGCGCGGGCGCGTGTGCAGTGTTTGCGGCGAACCCATCACACTTGCGCAACCAGCCTGGCACGATCCTGACGGCCGTCCAACGCCTGTCGTGATGGGAGGGTGATCCCAGCAAGTAGTTGAAAACGTCTATTAGCGCGGATCTGGCGATTGGGGTGGGCTTGGACTTAGAGAGGGCTCCTCGGTCGACAGCTCCAAAGTCTGTCGAAACACAATCGCAGGAATGATGAGAAACATCAGCGACAAAAACATGTAGGTCCAGGATTGAGCACGCTGAAGCTCCCATCCTGTGACTTCCGCGATCGCTTTGATGAAAGCGTTTGTCGGCGTCTCCATCCCGTCTAGCGTGGCCTGGTTGTCGATGATTGATTGGCGGAGCCTTTCGAGGCGCTCTTCATCCGTATCCAATTGCGCAAGTTGGGCTCGGTAAACGCCGATACGGCGACAAACACCCCGCGCAAGATCTGGGATGTCTTGGGTGCAATTCACGTCCTCGCGCGTATCGCCCAACTCCCAGCCAACGGCCTCGTCTAAGGCCGTGTTAAGCTGGATTTCCATCGCGGTTCGCGAGGGAAGAACCGCCACCCTCAAATCCGCTTCCGCCTGCCGAATGTCCTTTTCAAGGCGCTCTCGTTCTTCAACGACGACACGCACTTTGTCGGCCGCGTTGGTTTGCGAGACGTAAATCGCTGTGAAGGCGAACCCCAATGACGCGATCATTGGAATGAACCACGGGCTTTTGAGGCGTTTGCGCCCGTCTCGGCCGTGCATGAACGCGGAAAACACAAACAACGCGGAATTGATGATTGTCAGCACGCCGCCAACAGACACCCCGCCAGGCTTGGGCATCCCGGGAAATAGGTCCTTACCAGCGTCGTAGGCGAACATCGCCTCCCCGACCCAAAGCCCTACTCCCAACGCCAGCATGACCGCCATAACCCGGTCGTCCATGCCCTCTCGCAGGCCGATCCGATCGAGGAAGTCGCCTTCCTGTCGACGCGCGTACTCAGAATACGCCTTCGCCTCGGACGCGGTTGCGTCACTCTTCGGTTCCATGCCCAGCCCTTTCAGCATCAATCCAGTCATAGACCGCGCCCAGCTCCGCGACGGCCTTATCTCTTGAGGCGACGCAATTCACATACGCCTCGAACGCATTTCGGATGGTCCAGCCCTGCTCCCAATGCGCGCAGGCTGGCGTTTCGGTGATTTCCGGCGGATCTTCCAAGAATCCGGCTGTCTCAAGGACGACCGGCGCCGGTGTCAGGATAGGCGGGGTCGGGACACTTGCCCTGCCCGAGCACGCGGCAGCCAATATCGGGAGGAATAGGCTGATCCAAAAAGTCGCTTTGCGCATGTTTCAAGGCGTCCAGAGCCATTTCTGTGTAGGTGTTTTGTTCCTGAAGCTCCGCTTCCAGGCGAGCGACGCGAGCGTCATACCGAGCCTTGGCGTCATCCTGGGCGGCGGCGCGTTTTTGATAAGCGTCGATCAATTCGAGCGAGCGTTGGCGTCCCGCCTCGATTTCATTCCAGAGCGTGACCTCTCGTCCCAAGGCGAAACGGCGCTCCAAGGCCAGGCTTTCCGCGACCCGCGACAGCGCTTTATCCAGGCTCGATGCATGCCCCGCGTCCGCGCGCATATCCGCCAGCCAGAAGCCGGCTGCGAGGCCGGCACCTAGCCAGAGCGACTTGCCGCCCAACATGCCGGCGACGGGCAGCGCCTTCGCCGCAAGCCCGCTAAGCAACGAAATCATGTCGGTACCTCTCAATCGCGTTCGCAAGCTTGGTGTCGTACTGGTTCCGGCGATATTTCGGCCCGTTATAGTGGTGGGCGATTTTCCTCAGATCATGATCCTTCATCGCCTGATGAAGCCGGCGGTTCGATCGCACAAAACGCTTGAACGCGATCACCTGCGCAGGTGCGCCGGATTTCATGTCTTCCAGAAACAATTGCGGGGATTTGAAGCCGCAAGCCCGGTGGTTGAAACCCATCATTTGCGGGAGCCCAAACGACGTGCTCCGAATGGCCGCCTCTTCATCAATCGACAGCAGTAACTCAAACGTTTTCCAGCGTGCGTCCTGACTGCGGGGGTTGCGGATTTTCTCCGTCCGACGCCCCGTAAGCTTACGCCACCAATGCGGCTCTATCCGAATGAGTGGCAAACCGTTCTCACCCAGCGCGACCAATCGGCTTTCGATCGAGAAAATCGCCTTCGGTACGGCCGGCTGGATCTCCAACTCTCGCGCCGCCGACAGAATGAGCTGGTCTAGGCGAGGCTCCATCAGATCCGAAACCGTCACGCCCGCCGTGTGATAGATCTTCTTGATATTGCGCCGATTGTTCCAAGCCAAGCGGCCGACTTGGATCGCCGAGATCGGGTTGAGGATCATCCGCCGCGCTCCCGATCGATGCGCTCTAGATCGTGCTCATGCCGCCGACTATGGGTACAAACCTACCCACTCGTCAAGGTTTTATTATACCCATGCGGATTTTGAGCGACGGGTGTAAATATACCCAATGGATTCCGTAGACTATATCGAGCGTATTAGGGAACGCGTGCGCGTGACGATTGCTGAACGCCAAGCGCAAGGCGAAAAGGCGAGCCTGAGGTCTCTTTCGCTCGAGGCGGGCTTTAGCGAAAGCTACCTCAAACACCTTTTAGCTGGGCGCGTGTCAGAGCCTACTGGCTCGAAACTGCGGTCGCTCGCAAACGTGCTTGGCACTTCTGTAGAGTGGATCTTGGAGGGCAGAAGGGCCGATGAAACTCTGAGCGAAGACGAACGTGAAGTGATTGACATTTGGGACCATATTGAGGCCCGAGATAAAAAGGACGCGTGGCTCAGCACGGGCCGTGCGCTACGAGACTCTAACAAGCAGGCAAACAACGACGAATAGCTTAACCGAAGGGGGGCGGCGGCCATGGTGTGGTTGCTAGCGTTTATTGTCGGCATCTTTTTGTTTTTGGCATTTCCGCGCGTCGTAGGAACGATAGGGTTGCTTGTTGTCGCTGGAGCCGTGATTTTGTTCGGATCGATGTACTTTAGCGAGAGAGCTGATGAAGCGAAGAAAAATTCGGTTCAGGTAACACTGACGTGGAATCATGAAAGGTGCGCTAATGGTGAGCTGCCCTTGCACGTTTCGATCTCGAACAAGACAAACGAATATGTCCACAACATATCATTTAGTATGATGGCGCATCGTGCTGGTTATTCTAGCGAAGACGATTTTTGTTCCTATAGCCGGAACTGTCGGTTTTCGAGCAACAAGATCATTGCGCCGGGCTACACTTATGGATGGTGGACAAATTTTAGTGAAGCGCGGTCCCTCGCCGAGAAGTTCGGTTGTAGCGAAGTTCGCGCATACGCAAGGGGCAAAAGCATCACTTTTTCAAGAGAGCGTGAACCAAAGTAGGGATTTTTATACCCATACAGCTTGACGGGTATGATTATACCCATCATAGTCTCCCCAACAACGGGAGACACAAATGCTCACACGCGCCGAAGAAATTGCTTTCGCAACCCGCGTCGATATCGGAGACGCCGCCAGGGCTTTCGCCGACGAACGCGCCGACCTTATCGAGGCCGCTGAAGACCTAGGCCGGGAAATCGCCAAATGCGTTGAGCGGCTTCACCGCTTCAACCGCCACGTCACTGACAAGCGCGCCGATCCCTATCTGATGATCGACCAGGCTCTGGACGACACGCTCACCGACCAGGCATTGGCCTGGAATGAGTTCAACCAGGGCGAAGACCTCAATCTCAATCATTTCGCTTACACGGCTTGCGACCAAGCTCTCAAGGGAGCGGCGGCATGAGCGCGATTGTTGCAGCTGAACTGCCCTTTGAATGGCACAAATCAATTCCCGAAGACGCGAAAGACAGTCTTCGCCAAAAGTTCCCAACTTGGTTCAAGGACGACGGCGAGCCGAAGGGCTCTTGGGAGCTCGGCAACCTAATTCTCGAATCTGGCGAGCTAGAGTTCGCCACAGATCGCGGCGTTCCTGTAACGTTGAAGCGCTTCAAAGGCGCCATCCCGGCAAAATTGATTGAGGGCGCAGTTCCTGACGAGACCCGCCCCGGCGTAGCGACTGTTCACGTCCATCTCCCCAACAACGTTCTTCATTCATTTAACGAGGTCCACTTTGAAGAGGACGCTTGCACGGACGCGATTCAGGAGCTGTTGGACGAGGGCTGGCGGATCATTTGCGTTTGCCCACCGCTTAACTCTCGACGTCCAGACTACATCCTTGGGCGCAATGGGGCGGCACAATGACCCCTGCTCCCACACCAGCCGAAATCGCACTCGCACGCCTTGAGGCCGTCGCCTTCCGCATCCGCATCAACGCGGATCGGACGAGAGCCAAGGCTTATCGAGCCGCAGCCGACCATCTGAAAGCCAACAGAATCAACGCCGCCATCGGCATGGCGAGGGAAGCTTAGATGACCCGTGTGCAAGCGATCATCCGCAAAGAAACCGCACGATCGCGGATCGTAGCGCTCATTGTCTCCGACTTCTCAGAAGTCGGCGCGTCGGACCAATTAATCCCAGACAGCACGGCGACCCTTTTCGATCTGACAGAGCATTTGGAGCGCACCCAATGACCAAACACGAAGAGCTATGGCTGAAAGAGCCCGACGAACGGAACCTAAAACGTATCGCGGATGCTTTAGAGGCAATTGCAAAAGCGCTTGTCTTACAAGCGGGTGTTGGACCTTTGGCGACCGAAAAAGAACTCTCTGAGAATGAGTCCTTCAGGGATGGCGTGGCCGATCTCGGGCTCAATGAATACCTCGACAAGATATCCTAAGGGGAACTGTCAATGGACCAGCAAACCGAACTCCAAATGGCCATCATCGTGATGGCGCTACTAGGGGCGGTCGCGTTTCTTCTCGGCTCGACTCCGCGAGGGCCGAAATGACCAACCTCAAAGAGCCGTATCCCGGCTACTCCAATTGCGCGGCGTACTGGCGTGAGATGAAGCCAAAGATTGCGGCGGATCTAGACGAGACATTGGCGCGAATAACAGCACGCGTTGCGGCGCGAAGCGGCCCTATGAAGTGCCCACATTGCGAGACGCCCCTGAAGCTCGCTGCAGACGGCATGTCGCTAGAAATCTACAGCCAGAAGGAGACGCATTCATGAGCCGCCGTCGAAAAAACAAGCATGTACCGGATCGCCCCAAGGCTCCCGTTAAGTGTGACTACTGCGATAGAGAGGCGGAACGTGTTTCGGGCAAAATGATCTACCCTCATCGGCCGGACCTTTTCGCCAAGAACTTCTATCTCTGCCGCCCTTGTGACGCCTATGTGGGCTGCCATCCGCATACCATCACTCCCATGGGGAGGCTCGCAAACGCCTCATTGCGTCGAGCAAAATTGAAAGCCCATCAAGCGTTCGATCCCTTTTGGCGCGGCGGGGGGGTGAGCCGCAGGGAAGCCTACCAATGGTTAGCGGACGCTTTGGGCGTGTCGGCCGCAAATTGTCATATCGGCATGTTTGACGAGGACATGTGTCGCCGGGTGGTCGTTGCGTGCCACGAACGCGCCCTTGGAAACGTCCAGGAGCCCCAGTCATGACCGACATTAAAGAGGTGATCGAGGAGCTGAGGCGGCTATTCGATAGAGCGGACCTCAAGCTCCCAACGTATTTGACGACCTTCACTTCAGGGAGCGGCGAACACGTGGGCACGATCGCGCTGCTTGCGCACGGAAATCCTGTGGACGAAGAACTAACCGGCATTATCGACGAAGAGGAGTTGGCGCACGAAATGTCGCCGCGATTGGAGATGATTTCCGCAGCCGTTAACGCCCTCCCAGCCCTCCTAGACCACATCGCGGAGCTGGAAACTCTCTGCCGCGAATACTCGAAAGCGATGATGCATCACGCCGGCGGCGGAAGCGAGATGTTCAAGACAGTCGCGGGCGAGCCCTACGCCGACCCAGATGCTTGCTCGAAACGGATTTCGGAAAGCCGAGAGCATCGTCAGATTATCAATGACAAGCGCATCGCGGAGCTGGAGGCGGCGCTCAAGCCGTTTGCCGAGCTGCCAGCAAATGGCGGCGCAGGCGGCCCGCTGGTCTGTGTTCGCGCGTTTTATGAGTGCGAGCTGAGCAACAGCGCGGGCAAGACGCGGATCCCGCGTGAGGCATTCAACGCGGCACGCCAAGCCCTCGCCAGCACGCCAGCAAAAGATGGAGGCGTTCGGGATGAAAAATGATTGGTCCGATACGCAAATAACCGACTTCTACTCGGCAGAAGATCGCCGTCCGCAACCCGAAGACGGCGCTTGGGAACAGCGCGATGGCTCCATGATCGCCGTCGAGGACATGTCCGACCGCCATCTAAACAACGCTATGCGCCTTCTCAGAATGCAAGCTGAAGAGCACTTCGCCACGGCCGGCGAGGAAGACGATTGGCGGGAGGCCTGGGTCGATGTTTTTTGAAGAGGAACTTGCCAGACGCAAGAAGCAGCTAGACGCAGCAAAAGATGAAGGCGGGTGATGTCGGACCTTTTTATGCGCCGAAGCGCTGTCATCTCGGAATGCAACAACTACCGCACTTGGCTGGAGCGCCGCTGGGCCGAAGGGCCGCCCCTCATACTCGACATGCTCAATCCTTCAAAAGCTGATGCTAAAATCGACGACCCCACAATTCGCCGGGGTATTGGCTTCGCTCAAAGAGAAGGGCTCGGCGGTCTCGTGGTGGTGAATTTTTTCGCGTTGCGCGCCACAAATCCCAAGGACTTAATCGGTCATCCCGACCCGATAGGCCCGGAGAACGTGCGCGCAATCGGCGAAGCATTGTTGCTTTCAGCAGTTCATAAATCGCCATTCGTTGTCGCTTGTGGCGCGCACTCGATGGTTACGCCTGAACTCATTCGCTTGGTCGAGCGGGCCGCGCAATACGACGTTCAATTGTGGTGCCTCGGCAAGACTAAGCACGGTTTTCCCCGCCACCCGCTTTATTTGGCTAAGGACACGCCGCTTGAGCCCTTCGTTTTCAGCAAACCAGGAGGCGACGGTGGAGCGTAAGCTTAAGCGCCTTGAGGCAAAGCGGGACAAACTCACGCGTCAGATCGATGAACTGGCGCTCACCAGTTACGGCGGCACGCAAAAGTGCCCGTGGTGCGGGGGTTCCATCCAGACCGGAGAAGACTGGTTCTATCAGGTGTGGTGGGAGAATTCGGACCTAGACATCGCTAAGTGCGGCGTCTGCGGAGGAACGAGCCTTTGGCGATTTGAGATGGGCGCCATTTTTGTGGGCCCGCATCTGCCGAACTTGAGAACACGCAAGGGAAGCTTCTGGTCTGAGAACTGGAGGAACGCGATTTACCAGGGTCCGATCGCTTCCGAATATCTGGCCGCCAACCAACCCAATGAGCCCCGCGATGACTGAGACACCGGGGACGCGTGAGGCGGTGATTGAGCTTCTGGCGGACGCTCTGAACGGCGGGCCGCGACGCCTTCCCATGCCTGGCTACGTTAAAGATAGCGAAACCGTACTAAACGCCCTCGCAGACGCCGGGCTGGCGTTGCGCCCAGCAGGATACCTACCGATTGAACGCGAGGCGCTGATCGAAGCCGTTGAAGGCGAATGCGACGGCCTGTCCATCGACACACGGCAGGCGGACGCCATTCTCGACTGGATATGGGGACGCGCCGCCGCCGACCTGCTCCGCGATGACGATGGGGAGGTGTAGCTGTGGCTGATAACGAAAGCAAAACGACAAAGTGCGATGTCTGCGCTCTTTCGATCTATCCGATTTGGGTCCGCGAAGGCGAGCGCCCAGCGTCTGCTGAGTGTCCGACGGGCTGCAAATTCCCCGAAGACTGGCTGGACTGCGACCTCCTTCGGTCCCGTTTCCTGAGCTACATCCAGCTTAAGGCTGTCGAGGGCGTGAAACCCCACCCCACCACAAAGGCGCTCATGCAACGGCTCGGCGTGTCTGAAAAAGAAGTCGCCGCCTACGTCCAGCATTGCGCCGACGCTTTGGAAGCAAGACGCGAAATCCTCTACTCCGACGGCGGCGTCAAAGTGGGCGACCAAAGCATCGCCGATTTTTGCAATTCGGATCCGGCAAGAATGGTTGCAGTTATAGACGCGGTTCTAAGCGGAATGTCGCTTGTAAATGGGGAACGCAACATCGCCGAACTAGAAAGGCTAACTGCCTTCGTGCGACGGGGTGCTTTGAGCGCGCTGGACGAATTTTCGCACCCAGATTTCGCGTTTGACGAGGAGTAGGCGGATGTCCATAAAGTCCATCGGTCTCTCGACGCTTTATGAGCTGGGTTACCGTGTTTGCCACTCCCAAAACGTATCAATCGCCGCAAACACGCTTCGGCGCGTGAAAGACGGCGCGGTTACGCACGACGAAATCGACAAAGCCATTCGCGCCTTGGAATACGCGCCCCTATCGCAGGCAAACGTGGTTGAAGTGGCGAGGGACAGCTGAAAGATGGCCGCTGCGCTCGATCCCGTGCTGTTGACTGAGGCCGAAGCCAAAGAGCTACTGGGCAACATCAACCCGCGCGAGATCGCAGCGCCTGTTAGGTTTGGGCGAGGCTATCGTTGGTACAAACCCGTTCTCATTCAGGCCCTGAACCGAATTTTTGAGGTCGACACGCCGGCGGAACAAGTCCCAAAGTCTGAATGGGATGCTTGGGAGGCCGAAAATGGTGAAAATGCAGCTTGATCTCGGGACGCTCTATTTCACCTTCAAAAAGCGCAAGGATGGCTCTCGCCGTTACCATTACTATCTTTATCAGGGCGGCCCAAAACTATGGTCTGGCGTTCTCGAAGGCCCCCTGAGGCACGTCCCAGACGACCTCTACACGGCGTGGCTGAAAGAGCGAGAGACGCCGCGCGTTGATGGTCTCTTCAAACAAGCGATCACTGATTACAAAGCCAGCCCTGAATTTCAGACCCTAAAGCCGCCAACCCAACGCGACTATCTCCGCTATTTGGCGGAGATCGACGCAAAATTCGGTAAAATGAAAACCGAATCCATGAATGAGCGTCGTGCCCGAAAGAGCTTTATATCTTGGCGCGATAGCATGAGCGACCGTCCCCGCCGGGCCGACTATGCAATTTCCGTCCTATCCACCGTTCTTAGTTGGTGCAAAGACCACTCCCTTATCGACTACAACCGCGCGGACGGGATCGGAAAGCTCCACAGAGTCAACAAATCCGAAGAGATTTGGACACCGGATATGATTGAAGTCGTCTGCGCAAAGGCGCCAATCGAAGTGGAATATGCTATTCGGCTGTGCGCTGACACGGGCTTGCGGGCCAAGGATCTCATTGAGCTGACATGGTCTCAGGTCCACGACGACCACATTCGCCGCGAAACAAGCAAGGGAAGCAAGCACGGGCGCGTTGTCCGTATTCCGCTTTTGCCTGAGACGCGGGAATTGCTTCGGTCTATCCCGAAGCGCTCAACGGTGGTGCTGACGCAACATACGGGCCTTCCCTGGCGCTACCGCTGGCTGGCAGAGCTGATCACGCGCGCCCGCGACGAGGCGGGCGTGGAAAGCCGCACGCTTCATGATCTGCGCCGCACATACATCACCCGCGCACACCGCCTAGAGGACCATGAGATCGCCGAAGTCGGCGGATGGAGCCCCGAGACGGTGACGCAGTTACGCCGGGTGTATGTGTCGGGCAGAGCGACGATCAAATCCATGGCGCGGAGGCTGGAAAAATGACCTGCGAAGGGTTAGATCGCGCCTCCAGATTGCAGCGTTTACGTGTGGATAAATCCAGAGGGTTAGATTTTAGTCCTTTGTTTTTTATTGGTTTTCAGCTGACTTTTAATCAGCGGGTCACAGGTTCGATCCCTGTCGGGCTCACCAAACCCCCTTTCTTGGCGCAGGACTGGTGGCACCTGAGAGGCACAAACTGCGCGCCGCCGGCGACGCCTTTCGCTTTTTCAATCGACGAGGAGCCTGACTAAGCCGCCCAACGCGCTTTGAGGTCGCGCCTAAGGTCTTCAAAGCGGCCCTCGGCGATCGCCGCTCGCATCGCCGCCATTAGGGCCTGGAAAAACGCGATATTGTGCCAGGACAACAACATGGGGCCCAGATATTCGCCGGCCTTAAAGAGGTGATTGAGATAAGCCTTTGAGTAGTCCCGACTTGCAGGGCAGTCGCTCTCGGGGTCGATCGGGTCGGTATCTTCGGCGAAACGCGCATTCTTCAAATTGATCGGCCCATCCCAGGTCCACGCCTGACCGTGCCGGCCCGAGCGCGTGGGCAGGACGCAATCAAACATATCGACGCCGCGCGCGACGCTTTCCAAAATATCGATAGGCTTTCCGACGCCCATGAGATAACGCGGTCGATCTGCCGGCAGATGTGGCGTTGTGAAACTCAACACCTCGCACATTTTGTCATGCCCCTCGCCCACGGCGAGCCCGCCAATGGCGTAGCCGTCATAACCGATCTCGATGGAGCGTTCGGCGCTTTCGCGGCGGAGGTCTTCGTGCGTTTCACCTTGAATGATCCCGAAAAGGGCTTGGTCCGTACGTTCGCCAAACGCGGTTTTCGACCGCGCGCCCCAGCGCAGCGACAAGTCCATGGATCTGGCCGCCTCGTCGCGCGTACAGCCAAACTCGGTGCACTCGTCAAATTGCATAGAGATGTCCGCGCCCAGCAAATCCGCTTGGATTTCGATCGAGCGCTCCGGCGTCAGCATGTGTTTGGAGCCATCCAAATGAGATCGGAACTCCACGCCTTCTTCGGTCATTTTTCGAAGGTCGGACAAGGACCAAACTTGGAAGCCTCCGCTATCTGTAAGGATCGGCCCGTCCCAGCGCATGAAATCGTGCAAGCCGCCGAGGCGCTTCACGCGCTCGGCCGTCGGCCGCAGCATCAGATGATAGGTGTTGCCCAACAGAATATCCGACCCGGCGCCGCGCACCTGGTCCAGGTAAAGCGCTTTCACCGTGCCGGCCGTACCGACCGGCATAAAGGCCGGCGTGCGAATATCGCCGCGCGGCGTTTTCAAGACGCCAGTGCGCGCGTCGCCGTCTTGGGCGTGAATATCAAAAGGAAACTCAGCCATGCGGCAGCAATAGGCACGCATCGCCATAGGAGTAAAACCGATACCCCTCGTCGATGGCCTCCTCATACGCGCGCTGCATCGTCTCCACGCCCATCAACGCGCACACGAGCATAAACAAAGTCGATCGCGGCAAGTGAAAATTCGTCATCAGCGCGTCAACGGCGTTAAAATGATAGCCCGGCGTGATGAAGATATCCGTTTCACCTTCAAACGCCGCCAATTGCCCGGTGGCTCGCGCCGCGCTTTCCAAAGTTCGAAGCGCCGTGGTGCCGACTGCGACGCAACGTCCGCCGGCGTCTCGCACATCTAAGATCGATTGGGCAGTCTCAGGGCGAAGCACGCACCATTCAGAGTGCATCACGTGGTCTTCCAGCCGATCGGATTTGACCGGCAAAAACGTGCCGGCGCCGACATGCAATGTCGTGCGTTCAAGCCCGACACCGTTGCGCGCGAGTTTGTCCAACAAATCCGGCGTAAAATGCAGGCCAGCGGTCGGCGCCGCGACCGAGCCGGGCTCTTTGGCGAAGGTGGTTTGATAATCATCGGCGTCGGCGTCATCGACATCGCGCTTACGAGCAATGTAAGACGGCAAAGGCGGCGCGCCGATTTGCGCAATCGCGTCATCCAGCGCGCCGCCCGATTGGGAAAACGCTATATCGACCTCGCCGCCATCGCCCTTCGCCTCCACCCGAGCGCTTAGATCCGCGTTGAAAGCGAGCGTGTCGGCTACACGCAAACGTTTCGCCGGCCGCGCAAACGCACGCCAGGCGTTCGGCGCTAAGCGTTTGTGCAGGTTTAGCTCAACGCGAACATCCCCGCCGCCGCCATCCTCGCGCGCTGGGCGCACCGCCTCCAACGCCGCCGGAATCACACGCGTATCATTGACGACCATGACATCGCCCGCGCGAAGAAGATCCGGCAGATCGTGCACGCGTTTGTGCTCAATCACCCCGTCGGGACCGCGAACCACAAGCAAGCGCGCCGCATCCCGCGGACGGGCGGGCCGCAGGGCGATCAGGCTTTCGGGGAGGTCAAAATCAAACTCGTCGACACGCATCGCCGGCGCTTAGCATAGGCGGCGGCCTCACGTCGACCGGCCGATGCGGGCGCGGAGTTTGCATTTGTACCTGACAAGCTGGCCCCTATGACGGGCCCCTAAATTTGCTTTGGCGCTCAACATGCTAGGGTCTGCGCCATTTAATCACCCATGGAGCCCCTATCACGTGGCCGATCTGTTCCTTCAAGCCGCACCCGCCACAGATGCGCCGGCCGCGCCCGAGACCGCTCCGATTGATCTGCGCGAGCGCGCGGAGGGCGCGTTGCTAACGGCGCGCGACTGGGTCGTCGACGAAGT
>JBCCMB010000003.1:0-58506 GCA_039026555.1 Pseudomonadota bacterium | reverse complement strand
CTGTGATTGAAATGGGGCTGGCCATCGGGTTCACCACTTGCGCGCTGACACTCGCGGTTCATCGTGGGCGACGCTTGCTGGAGCGCTCGATCGCAGCCAATGCGATGATGGAAAATGCACTGAAAGAGAGCCGGACGCTATCGGAAAAGCTAGAGGTTGAAGTCGACGAACGTCGCAAGGCGAATGACGCGCTTGAACAGCTCGCCTACAACGACCCGCTGACCGGTTTGCCGAATATGCGCCAATTCCGTCGCATGGCGGCGAAGGCGGCGGCGGATGTGGCGGACGGTGCGTCAGACGGATTTTCGATCCTTCTTCTCGATCTTGATCATTTCCGCCTCTTCAATGACGGCTTTGGCCGCGAAGCGGGTAACGCCGCCTTGCACGGCGCGGCGAAACTGCTAGAGGCGCACACGCCTGAGGGCGCGCAGATCGCTCGGCTCGGCGCGGACGAATTTGCGCTGCTGACGCCGGCGGCGACGACGCGCGAAGACGCGAAAGCCCTTGCGGACAAATTGGGGGAGCTTTTCGGCAAACCCTTTAGCGCAGGCGATCGTGAGTTCGGCGCGGGCGTCACCATTGGAGCCGCCGTTCATGCACCGGGCGATCGGGGCGGCTGCGTTATCGCTTACGCCGACATGGCGCTGAACCTCGCCAAGCAGAAGGGTCGCCGCAGCATTCTTGTGCACGATCCAGCCACGAAAAGCCAATCGCAGGACCGGCTCGATCTTGAAGCGGATTTGCGACAAGCCATCGTCAATCACGAGCTCGAACTTTTCTACCAGCCGATCTACGAAACACGAGGCGGGGCGCTTGCGGGTTGGGAGGCTCTGGCGCGCTGGCCTCGCGCGGATGGCGGCATGACGAGCCCGGTCGAGTTCATTCCAATCGCGGAAGAAACCGGATCAATCGTTCAATTGGGCGCGTGGGCGCTGACGGAAGCGGCGAAGGCGGCCTGCGCCTTCCGCGACGCCGGCGCGCCTGAGGGTGCATTTATGAGCGTCAACGTCTCCCCGAGACAATTGCTGGACGCGGAAGGTCTGATTGAGGCCGTCGACGCCGCCCTGAAAATCTATCCGCACATCAAGCTGGAAGTGACCGAAAGCGGCATTGTCGACGATCCTGCGCGCGCAGCCGAAGTGCTGGGCGATTTGCGCGCGCGAGGCGCATCCTTGGCGCTGGATGATTTCGGCACCGGAGCGTCCTCCCTCGCCATGGTCGGGCAATTTCCGTTCAACACCCTGAAGATCGATCGCTCATTCGTTATCGACCGAAGCGCCCACGCTTCAGCGTTTCTTCAGTGCATTGTCGGCCTGGCGCGGGCGCTTGATCTTGATACCGTCGCAGAAGGCGTCGACAATGATGATGTCCATGCGGCGTTGTCGCTTTTGGGCGCAAGCTATGTACAGGGGTTCGGCCTCGCCCGCCCTGCTCCGCGCGATGTGATCCTGTCAGGCTTTGCGCAAAACACAGAGCCCCGCGCCGCGAACGCGAGCTAGGGACGCGCTGTCATCGGCTGCATGCCGCGCGACGTTTCGGCCATCGAGACGCGCGCCTCTTGCGGCAGCGGGATCAAGCCCTTCTCGATCAGATAGCCGTCCTCGCCCCAAGCGTCCTCTGACGTGAATTCCTCGATGAATTCAGGCAGGCCTTCCACCACGCCGGCATGGGCTTTCTTCAGATAGAAATAAAGCGAGCGGGACACACGATATTCACCGCCCGCGATATTCTCAAAGCTTGGGTCGACGCCGCCGACAATGGCGCCCTGCAGCCGGTCGCCATTTTGCGCGAGAAAGGAGTATCCAAAAACGCCTAAAGCATCTGGATTCTTCGTCAGGGTTTGCACGATGGCGCCGTCATTTTCGCCGGCATCGATCCAACGTCCGTCCTCCCGCAAAGAATGCGCAATCTCGCGGAATAGAGCGTCATCTTCTTCGGCGATTTCGGCTAGCATCGGCATTTCCATAGCCCCGCCTTCCATCGCCAATTCTACAAAAGCGTCGCGCGTCCCCGAAGACGGCGGAGGACCAAAGACTTGGATCGGCAGATCCGGCAAATCGGCCGCGATATCCGACCAACGTTCATAGGGGTTTTCCACCAAACGACCGCCCATCGGCACTTCCTTGGCCAACGCCATGAAAATCTGCGCTTTAGTGATGACGAACCGTTCGGACTTTTTGGTGTTCGCGAGCACAATGCCGTCATAGCCGATTTTCACTTCAACGATGTCGGACACGTTGTTGGCTTGGCAGAGATCGTATTCCGAGCCTTTCATGCGGCGAGAGGCGTTGGCGATATCTGGATGCGCGCGCCCGACGCCTGAGCAAAACAGCTTGATGCCCGAACCCGATCCGGTCGCCTCAACAATCGGCGTACCAAAGCGTGTATTCGCGCCAAATTGTTCTGCGACCGTGGTTGAAAACGGGAAGACGGTGGACGAGCCGACAATGCGGATTTCTCGCGCCTCGGCGGCGGTGGAAAACACGACAGCGGCTGCGAAAAACGCGCAGACGGCCAACACTTTCTTCATGTCGCGATCCTCTCGAAAACAACCCTGTCCGATCAATGCCAATTGGTTAAGACATAATTGTGACGACGTGCGGCGAAACACCTCTAATTCAACGCTTTACACGGCTAAAAATCGCGATTATTGAACGCGCGCCGGCGGACATCGGCTCGAGGCTCTGCCGCCCTGATTCCACGTGGCGTCTGAACTTTCCTTGCGGGGTTTGGATGACGTGTGCGGGTTGAGGGGCAGACTTAACGAGTGCGAAAGCCCGTACTAACGCCGGATTGGGTTTAACAACATACAGGGGGTTTCGTGAGTTGCTCACGTTCCAAACGCCCCTGGACCTGGTCCGGGATTTGCGCCCAGAAGCGCCGGTTGCATGCGTGCGGCCGGAGCGTGTAGCGCTAGCAACCGGCTGGTTCCAGGAAAACTTTCCCGGCGAGGTTTTATACGCCGTGAAAGCCAATCCGTCGCTGTGGGCGCTGGATGCGATGTACCAAGCGGGACAACGCTGGTTCGACGTCGCGTCTCCGCGCGAGATTGATCTCATCGCAACGCGTTATGCGGATGCGACGCTCGCCTATATGCATCCTGTCAAAAGCCGGTCTAAGATTGAATGGGCTTACAAAGAGCGCGACGTGCGCATATTCGCGCTCGATTGCGAAGCCGAGCTCGCTAAGATTTTGGACGCAACCGACCACGCCGATGATTTGACGCTGGTCGTTCGGCTCGCGGTTTCAAACTCCGGCGCGCAAATGCCCTTGGCCGGCAAATTCGGATGCACCGCAATCGAGGCGCCCGCGCTTCTCGCCGCTGCGCGCCAGCATGCCGACGCGCTTGGCGTGAGTTTTCATGTCGGCTCGCAATGCATGGATCCCGGCGCCTATCGACATGCGATGAGCAGCGTCTCCGACGCCATTATAGACGCGGGCGTGATTGTCGACATCGTCGATGTCGGCGGCGGTTTTCCGGCCCACTATCCCGGCATGACGCCTTTGGACCTCGGCGCTTACATCAATGTCATCAAGGACGCGTTCGAGGACATGCCCGTTTTGACGAATGCGGATTTATGGTGCGAGCCGGGTCGTGCGCTGGTTGCGAGCGCAGGATCTATGCTTGCGAAAGTCGATCTGGTCCGGGACGACGCGATTTATCTTAATGACGGAGCGTTCGGCAATTTGTACGACGCGGCCCGTTGCGACTGGGCGTTCGATGTGCGCGTCCATCGGGTGCAGGGCGATACGTCGCGCGAAACGCGCGCGTTCACCGCATTCGGCCCTACGTGCGATTCTATTGACCGATTAAGCCGCCCCTTGAACCTTCCCATCGATTTGCGGGAGGGAGACTATCTCGAATTTTCAACGCTGGGCGCTTACGGCGTCGCCATGCAAAGCGGTTTCAACGGATTTGGCGATACGCTGACAGCGGTTATGACGGATGCAGCGCAAGTCGATTTGGAAACGCGCGCACCGGAGTTTCGCCGCGTCGATTAACGCCAGCGATAGGGAGGCTTTATGGATTCGACCCGATCAGGCGTGGACGCGACATCTTCGGCCGACGCGCTTCTACATATGTGGTCATTTGTCGGTTCCAGCGTCGATACCGTCGCGCTGATCGGCATCTTCTTCACATTGGTGATTTTCTATTTTCAACAGCGCCGCGCGGCGAGGGTGGAAAAACAGCAGAACTATCTCAAACTAGAACTCGCCTCGATCGAACTGTTTCGGTTTGAGGCTGAGAACGCCTCTTTAGTTGAAACCTATGACGCGCTTGTCGCTCCTGATCCTTATTTGGCCGACGCGGTAACAGAACGTGAGGCGTCCACCTTCTATTTCATGACGCTTAATCTGTTCGAGATTTCCATCAGAATGCGCTACGACTACACCATTGATCCGGACGTGTTCGGATCATGGGTCGCATGGTATTATGATACGCTCACAAGTTGGTATTTCCGGCGGGAGTGGCCGGAGTTCCGACGCAATTATACGCCTCAGTTACGCGCGGTGTTCGACCCCTTTGCGGAGACGTTCGACCCGAATGAAAACGATGACGCGCGCCGCAAACGGTTCTTCAAACACGTCGGGGAGCTTTTGAACTGCCCAATTGTGAAAAAATGGCTGGAAGATGACCTCGCCCGAACCTGATTTCTCTGTTGAATGGGTGACTGGCGATACGGCTAAACGGTCGGATCCCGGGATACTGGCTCGGTTTCTTGCCAAAATCGTACGCGCACATCCCAGTTATATTTCACATGGCGAATATTATGATGGGCTGAGTCCAGACTTCAAAACATGGTCTGACGACCTTCAAGCACGCTATGAATCCGCTTTTCGTACAGCCTTATTCGATCGGTCTTCTATACGAGTTGCGCGCGCCTCGGCGCATGACGGATCGCTCTGCGGCGTCGTTGTCGCGGATATCGGCGACAACGGGACGGAACGATATTGGATTGTCCAAGATCTCGGCGTGGCGCCGCACATTCGCGGCCGCGGAGTCGGCGCCGCCTTGCTCAAAGCTGTCGCGAGCGCCGCGAAAGCCGACGGCGCAAATCGACTCATTCTGGAAAGCGGCGCCGACAACGAAACGGCCCACGCTCTCTTCCTCCGCCAAGGTTTTTCGCCCGTCTCTAAGGTTTTTAGCTGCACGCTTTAAGGCAATGCAGATAAATGAGCGGAGCCTTGGCCCGCCTTCACCCTCGGCAACTCAGGACCTGACTTATGACGTCTGTCGACACCAATCAAAAAGCCGCCCTGCTCTCGCAGCCGGTGGAACACATCGACATTACCAGCTTTGACGGCCGGCCGATTGTCGACGCCTGGGAGAAGATGAGCTTTTCGTCCCGCGACGCCGCACGCGCCGCGCGCATCCTCAACGCGATGCTGGAGGATGATAAATGCTCCACCATGCTCACCCTAGCGGGCTCAACCTCGGCGGGCGGCTGCATGCATGTCTGGCGTGATATGGTGGCCAACGACATGATCGACAGCGTGGTCGCCACCGGCGCGTCGATCATCGACATGGATTTTTTCGAAGCGCTCGGTTTTAAGCACTATCGCGCGCCTGAAGTGCCGGACGACAGGGTGTTGCGCGATCTTTATATCGACCGGATATATGACACGTACATCGATGAAGAAGAGCTACAAGCCTGCGATCACGCGATTGGCGAGATCGCGGACCGATTGGAGCCGCGGCCCTATTCTTCGCGCGAATTCATCTGGGAATTGGGCAAGTGGCTGTCCGAGGGCGGCGCCAAGAAGGACGGCTCTTTGATTCAAACCGCCTATGAAAAGGCCGTGCCGATTTTCGTGCCCGCGTTTTCGGACTGCTCCGCCGGCTTTGGCCTCGTTAAGCACCAGGTTGAGCGAATGAAGGCGGGCAAACCTTATCTCACCATCGACAGCGTCGCCGATTTCCGCGAGCTCACCGACATCAAGATTAAAGCCGGCCGCACTGGGCTCTTCATGGTCGGCGGCGGCGTGCCGAAAAACTTCGCGCAGGACACGGTGGTGTGCGCGGAGATTTTGGGTGAAGAAGCGGAAATGCACGCGTATGCGGTGCAGATCACCGTCGCCGATGTTCGCGACGGCGCGTGCTCTTCCTCAACGCTGAAAGAAGCGTGTAGCTGGGGCAAGGTGGATGTCGCACTGGAGCAAATGGTGTTCGCCGAGGCCTCTACAGTCGCGCCGATTATTGCGTCTGACGCCTATCACCGCGGCGCGTGGAAAACGCGCGGCGAGAAACGCTGGGCGGATTTGTTATCTCGTTGAAATGCGGGCGTCGCCCGCTAAGCGACTTTCGCTGACAAATCCTTCACGACATCGGTAGAGGCCCTCACCGCCGCAGTCGCACTGACAATGTCGTTGACGCCGGCGGTGATCTCCGCAACGGAATGGGTTGCTTCAGACATGTTCGCGGATATGTCCTGGGTCACGGAGGATTGCTCTTCAATCGCGCCCGAGATCGACAAGGAGATGCTGTTGACGTCTTCAATCACGGCGGCGATTTCCTCGATCGCCGTCACCGCCTCCCCCGTCGAAGCTTGAACCGAACCGATCTGCTTATTGATCTCTTCCGTTGCGCGCGAGGATTGATTGGCGAGCGCTTTCACCTCCCCGGCGACGACGGCGAAGCCTTTGCCCATCTCGCCGGCGCGGGCCGCTTCGATTGTGGCGTTTAAGGCCAACAAATTGGTTTGGTTGGCGATGTCGGAGATCATGCTGACGACCTGTCCAATCTGTTGGGCGCTCTCGGACAGGCCTGAAATGATCCTGTTGGCGTTTTGGGCGCGCTCCACAGCGCGGCCTGAAATCTCGCCAGCTTTCGACACTTGGCTCGATATTTCGCTGATGGATTGCGCCAATTGCGTGCTGCCGGTCGCGACCGATTCAACATTGTTGGACGCTTCGCTTGACGCGCGCGCGGCTTTCTCGCCGCGCTCAATCGCTTCGGCCACCGAGGCCTGGATTTTGTCCAGATCGCGGTCGATAGAATTTGTGATCTCGGCGCGACGTTTGCGTTCCAGCACCTCCTCGGTGATGTCGGTCGCGAATTTGACGACTTTGACGGGTTCGCCGCTGATATCGAAGATCGGGTTGTATGTGGCCTGGATGTAAATCTCGCGGCCGCCTTTTGCGATGCGCCGATATTCCGCCGCTTGATACTCTCCACGCGCCAGGCTGCGCCAGAACTCCCGATAGGCCTCATTCCGGTCTTCCGGAGCGACAAACATGGAATGGTGCTGACCTTGGATTTCACCGAGCGAATACCCGACCGCGCCACAGAAATTTTCATTCGCGTTCAGAATGGTTCCGTCCAATTCGAATGAAATCACAGCTTGCGACCGATTGATGGCGTCGATCTGCCCCGCATTCTCCGCTGAGAGCTGCTTTTTCTCCGTTACGTCGGTTGCGATTTTCATTATGCCGTAGACATCGCCCTTATCGTCACACAACGGGTTATAGGTCGCTTGGATCCATATCTCCCGGCCGCCCTTGCCGAAACGGCGAAATTCAGCCGTTTGAAATTCACCAGCCGCGAGGCTGCGCCAAAACTCGCGATACGCGTCGCTGTCCTTTTCCGCAGGGTCGATGAACATGGCGTGATGACGCCCTTTGATTTCGTTCAGCGCGTATCCCACGGCGCACAGGAAATTCTCATTGGCGTTGATGATAACGCCGTTGGTGTCGAACTCGATAATCGCCTGCGACCGATCCAGCGCCGCCATGCGCGCTTTATCGGTGGACCGACCAGACATCCCAGAACGTAACATGTCCCAATCTCCCTAGAACTATTGCCACCTGAGATTGAAACTATTCGAATAAAACTTAGAAAGAAGTGAACCAAGTGAAGACGTCATGCGTATAAATATAACTTAGCTAAATTCTTCAATACAAACGATTATTAACTTTCAAATACGCATACAAACGCACACGGGTTCAATCGTGACCAATCTATTTTTTTTGCGAATTCCGCGATCCCTCGAACGCTAGATACGCCATCTTGGCTGCGAACAGAGGAAAAAATGGCTGTTTTTGTTGGCGCACGACAACATTGCGGCGCACTGCAAACGCCGTTTCAGCGCCTTACTTCCGCCCGGCTTAAACTCGCGAAATCGAAATCGGCGGGACGGCGTTGAAGGTGTGTGGAGGCGCGTTATGCGTAAGGGATTTGCGATCGCGACGACCGCGATGGTGTTGGCGGCGTGCGGCGGGGAACGGCAAGAGCGCTATGACGCGTCGGGTCCGATCGCAGGGATTATGAGCGAGAGCCGCGGGGGCGACGCCGGCAGACCGTTCATAGCAGATCTGTCACCCGCCGCGACGCCCAAGTTCGAGCCCGCTAATGACGGCGCCGGCGCGACGCCGCAGACCGGTCAGATGCTGGCCTACCGATACAGCCAATCGATTGAAACTCCGGCTGACGATGTAGACGACATCGCCGCCGCCCACCAAGCACGATGCGAAGCAGCAGGGTTTGAGCAATGCGTGGTGGTGAACTCCAGCGCAAGCGGACTGGGCGAAGACTACGCCAGCGCGAGTTTATCCTTGCGCGCCACGCCGGAATGGATTGCGGCCTTCTTCGCCGACCAGCCGGAAGAGCTCGACAGCTACCGAGCTAAGCTAACCAGCTCCAATATCTACGCCGAGGATTTGTCGACCCAGATCATCGACACGGATGCACGCCTAAAAGCGCAGATTACCCTGCGCGACCGCCTTCAGGGCTTGCTAACCGATCGACCCAGCGAATTGAAGGATTTGCTGGAGCTAGAACGAGAGATTGCGCGCGTCCAAGCGGATATTGATGCGCGCGCTAGCCTGCTCGCGAATTTGCGGCAACGCGTGGCGATGTCAGATCTGTCTTTAAGCTATTCGGCGAAAGTCTCCGCCGTATCGCAATCGGTTTGGTGGCCCTTAGGCGACGCAGCGTCGGATTTCTTCTATAATTTCGCGTCAGCGCTGGGCGCAATCGTAACGCTCACAGCACTGCTGGCGCCCTGGCTGCCAATTGTCGCCGGGGTTGTCTGGCTGCTGCGTTGGCTATGGAGACGCCAGCGCAAATCACGCCCTGGCGGAGCGTCATAGAGTTTTCGGCTTTTTATGCGCTAAGCGCTAGCCTTCGGCGATGGCGGCTTGCTCGTCGGCGAGCGCATCCAGCGCAGAACGCGCTTCCTGGTCGGCCGGAGGCGCATCTTCAGCGGGTTTGCGGCGACGCGGTCGGCGCGGCTTGCGCGGCGCTTCAACATCATCTGACGCTGCCTCAACGTCTTCCGGCGTCTCTTCGCCGGCCGGCGCGTCAACCTCGCCGTCAACGACCTGCAACGCATCCGCGCCGTTAGCGGGCGCCTCTTCCGTTTCGGATGGCTCTTCCTGATATTGCGGCGCTGGGCGCTCTTTAGGCGCGTTCGCCGCGACAATGCGGAAATAGTGCTCCGCATGCTGGAGGTAATTCTCCGCCTTCACGCGGTCGCCGGACGTTTGAGCGTCTCGCGCGTACTGCATGTACTTCTCATAAATCTGATTGGCCGTGCCGCGAATTTTGACGTCAGGCCCGTTGCTCTCAAGCGAACGGTTTCCTGTATTCGGCTTTCGCCCGCGCCCCCGCTGACGCTTCATAAACCCATCCTAATCATTAGTGACGCCCTAGAGGGCTAATGCGCGAGACTTCAAGCCTTCGCGGTCTATCAAACGACGATAACAAGATTCGTTGTTTGCCCTTATCCTGAGTAGGTTAGCGCGCGACGCTGCGCTTTCCAAGCCTTTTCACTGTTCTTGTAAGATTGCATTTTCGACAGCGTCCGTTGTGCGTGCGCCAACGACGCGATCTATACCCGAAAGATCGCGTCTAACGAAACCTTCTATCAGCCCAGCTTCAGCGAAAATCTGCATAACATCCGCAGCTTGGCCGGCGCCGACTTCCACAATCAACCAGCCGCCGGGAACCAGATGCTCCAAGGCGCCCGCCGCCAAAAAGCTGTAGGGCGCCAAGCCGTCAGGGCCGCCCTTCAACGCCAATTCCGGATCAAAGCCGCGCACTTCAGGATCCAAATCTTCGATATCCTCATCGCGGATGTAGGGAGGATTGGAGACGATCAGATCCGCTCGTCCCTCCATGTCCTCAAACCAATGGCTGCAAACGAAGTCTGTTCGCGGCGCAACACCCAGTCGATGCGTATTGTCGCGTGCGATCTCCAGCGCGGCCGACGACACATCGACGCCGACACCGCACATCTCAGGCCGCTCGTATAGAATGGATGTGAGTATGCAGCCTGATCCCGTCCCCATATCCCAAACAGTCGCCGCCCGATCCGTCGCTAATTTATCCAGCGCCGCCTCGACCAGTGTTTCTGTGTCGGGACGCGGATCTAAAACGTCCGGCGAGATGTCGAAATCAAGTCCCCAAAACTCGCGCCGTCCCAGTATGCGCGAGACTGGCTCGCGTGCGGCGCGGCGTTGGATCATCCCGTTATAGCGGTCTACGTGGTCAGCGGACGCAAATTCCAGCTCCTCGGCGATCAATTGCGCCGCGTCAAACCCGGCGGCCGCGGCCATTAATCGCCGCGCGTCGCGCCCCGGGTCTTCGACGGCGGCGTTTCGCAGGATCTGCGCGCCGGCTCGTATATGATCGAGATACCGCATGTGTCGGCGAAGGCTCAGCCGACCTCCTCAAGCGTCGCCAAGCGCGCCGCCTGATCCTCCGCAATCAGAGCTTTGAGCAATTCATCTAAGCCCTCTCCGGCCAGCACTTGCTCCAGCTTATGCAGAGTTAAATTGATGCGATGGTCCGTCACGCGGCCTTGCGGGAAATTATAGGTGCGAATGCGTTCCGATCGGTCGCCGGAGCCCACTTGCGATTTGCGCGCTTCGGCCATCTCCGCATCCTTCGCAGCGCGTTCTTGCTCATAGAGCCGCGTTTTCAGGACTTCGAGAGCCTTAGCGCGGTTGGCGTGCTGTGACTTTTCCGACGAGGTCACGACGATGCCCGTCGGTAAATGCGTCATGCGCACGGCGCTGTCCGTCTTATTGACGTGCTGACCGCCTGACCCTGACGCGCGATAGGTGTCGACGCGGATGTCTTCCATACGGACATCGATATCGACATTCTCCGGCGCGGGCAGCACCGCCACCGTCGCCGCAGAGGTGTGAATGCGTCCGCCGCTTTCGGTTTCCGGCACGCGCTGAACGCGGTGGACGCCGCTTTCAAACTTCCACCGGCCGAATACGCCATGGCCGTCCACGCTGGCGACGATCTCCTTATAGCCGCCGACATCGCCTTCATTGACGGAGATGATCTCCATCTTCCAGCCCTGGTCCTGGGCGTAGCGCTGATACATGCGGAAGAGATCGCCGGCGAACAAGGCCGCCTCGTCGCCGCCCGTGCCCGCGCGCACCTCTAGCATGGCGTTAGCTTCGTCATCCTTGTCCTTCGGCAGCAGCATGATCTGCAGCTCGCTTTCCAGATCCGGCAAGCGGCTGCGAATGTCCTCGCGCTCCTCTTGCGCCAGCTCCGCCATATCTTCGTCGGCGTCAGGATCGTTGATAATGGCGTCGGCGTCGTCCAATTCGCGGCGCGCAGTCATCAGCGCGTGCGCTTTGTCTGCGACCGGCTTCAGCTCGGAATGCTCTTTCGACAGCTGGACGATCTCGTCTGGGTCCGTCGCCACAGACATGCGCGCCTCCACCGCGTCGAACCGTTCTATGACTTGGGTTAAGCGCGCTTCTGAAACGACCAAAGCGACCCATCCTTCCAGTGATAATGTTGTTACGACGCGCAGACTTAACCCGCGCCATAGCCAGTCGTCGAGCCATGCGCGGCGCCGTGCGTCAAACTATTCTGATTGGGCGCGCGGTGCGGCGTCCGATTAGAGCGCGAGCAAATTTCGTATGGTCAAAACCAACAGCGCCAAGCTGGACAGCGAAAACACCAAAAAGCGCACCGGTACGAAGTTAACTGTGCTCTGGATCAGCGAATGCACGACGCGCAAGCCGACATAAGCCCAAGCCAAATTGACGCTGAACGCGTCCGCCGTTCCAATCGTATGGGTGTAAAACGCCAGCGCGTAGAAAATGACGGGCTGCTCGTGCAAATGGTTATAATTGTCCGCGATCTGTTTGGCGGACATTGGCAATCCGTCCAAATCAGACGCCCGCTTGATTTTCGCGGCGTCGACGCCTGATTTCGACATGGCGGGAATACGGGTCGCGTACATCACCAGCCACATAATCAATGTCCACGCGACGAGCGCCAATACAGGCGTCAAAATCGATTCAGTCATTTGGGACCTCCCCTGCTTTTGTGGCGAAAACCTAAGCTGGGGGTTGGTCGCCCGAAAAGGGCGCCGCTAGGACATCAATCAGATGCGTCCGCGATCTCAACATCGGCGAAAGCGCGGTCCAGGAAATCGAGGAAATCGCGCCAATCTACCTTGCGCACGCCATGGCCGCCGGTCCGGATGTGGAAGAACAATTCGCCGCTTGTCGACGCGTCTTTCATGCCGGTTTGATCCAAACCCTCGCGACCAAAAAGCTCCCAAACCGGGTCGGCGCCGCGCATGGCGCGAAATGCGCCATTGGGGTCCGACCACACATCGCGCCAACCATTGCCGATCAATACGAAGCGCGGCGCGATCAAGGCGATCAATTGATGCTGCTCCACTGGAATGTCGGCTTCCCGGTCGGCGTATTCGGCGTAGGTCGGCGAAAACCAATGCGGATAATTGTCTGTAATCTGTTTGACGGATTCGCCGTTCAAACTGCGCGTCAGCGTGGCGCCGCCCGTGCCAGATTGATGTGAGATCGTCGCTCCGATCCGCGTGTCATGCGCCGCCGCCAAAAGCGCAGACTTACCATGCCGCGAATGCCCCCAGATCGCTGTCCGTTTGGGATCGATCCTGGGGTCGTCACCCAACACATCGATCGACCAGCTAAAGGCTTTAGCCCAGACCGCAAGCGCCCCTTCCGGCTCGGTTCCCGGCGTTACGAGACCCGCGAACTTGGCCAGCGCCGCCGGGGCCGCTTCGCTGTCGTCGGGGATAAGTTCGGATGGAAAGACCGCCGCCATGCCATAGCCGCGCCCAAGAATGTCCTCCATCGGGCCGCCCATAATGTGCGCGCCGAAGATCAATCGCGCCGTCGCGCCCATGAACGCATTTCCCGCACATCCCTCCGAATGCGCGCTGGGCAGCGGCGCGGAGAGGTCCATAGACGCCATCGCGCCCTGATTGCCGCAAAAATTCTGGGAGATGATGATCGGCGCGGGGCGCCCTTCAAGGGCGGAGTTGGGCAACGCCAGCGCCATGTTAAACGCCGGCGCATCCGGCCCGTCCGCCAAAGCGATCGTAACCTCTTCCAAAACGCCCGCGCCGCCCGCATAGGCGTCGTCCACAACCCGCCTTTCCACAACGCGCGCGGTCAGGCCTTCGGGCATCGGACCATAGAGCTCACGCGCCAGTGCGGATTTGATCAACGGCGCGCGGCGTGTGGTCCAATCCTCCAGCGTTTCCACCGGTGCATCGTCTTCAAACGCCCCGAGCACGGGCGGAACCGCTTGCGGATCGCCGTCAAGCTTTTGGCTCGCCGTTGTCATCTGCAATTGCGTACATCCGGCAAGCGCGAGGCATGCAGCCGCGCCGACAAGCGTTTGAAACAACGTCATGAAGGGACCTCTTAGATCGTTGCGCTCTTCAACCCGCAAACTAGCGATCTTAGCACGCAAGCGCTCTTCAAGACTGCGTGACCGGATCTAGAGCGGGCGTTTCGACCGCCGGCTCCCGTTCCGCGCGCAGCTTTTCCGCACGGGCTTCGACTTGCTCGACGATATGCTCGATCATATCCGCGTTGGAGACCTTGTGGTCCACTCTTCCGGAGACATACATCATCCCGGCGTCCTTGCCGCCGCCGGTAAAGCCCAAATCGGTCAAAGCCGCCTCGCCTGGACCGTTTACGACGCAACCAATGATTGAGAGGCTGATCGGCTCGGATATGTGCGCCAGACGCTGTTCCAGCGTCTCCACTGTTTTGATGACGTCAAAACCCTGCCGCGCACATGAGGGACAGGCGATGATATTGACGCCCCGCGTCCGCAGATTGAGCGATTTGAGGATGTCATAGCCGACTTTGACCTCTTCGACGGGGTCCGCCGACAAGGAGACGCGGATCGTGTCGCCGATACCGGCCCACAGGAGCGAACCGAGACCGATCGAGGATTTCACCGAGCCCGTCCGCAAACCGCCCGCCTCGGTCACGCCTAGATGCAGTGGCGCGTCCGTCGCCTCCGCCAGGGCGTGATACGCGGCGACCGTCAGAAAAACGTCGGACGCTTTGACCGAGATTTTGTAGTCGCGAAAATCATGCTCTTCCAAAAGCCGCGCATGATCGAGCGCGCTTTCCACCATCGCTTCTGGGCAAGGCTCGCCGTATTTTTCCAACAGATGCCGCTCTAGCGAGCCGCCATTGACCCCGATGCGAATAGCGCAGCCATAATCCTTTGCGGCTTGCACAACTTCGCGGACACGCTCAGCCGATCCGATGTTTCCAGGATTGATGCGCAGGCACGCAGCGCCGGCCTCGGCCGCCTCCAGGGCGCGTTTGTAATGAAAGTGAATGTCCGCCACGAGCGGAATTTTCGTCGCGCGCGCAATTGTCTTAAACGCCGCCGTCGCTTCCACAGTCGGACAAGAGACACGAACGATATCGGCGCCGGCCTCTTCAAGCGCGCGGATCTGATCAATTGTCGCGCCGGCGTCTTCGGTTGGCGTGTTCGTCATGGATTGCACGGAGATCGGCGCGTCGCCGCCCACGTCGACGTCTCCGACTTTGATCTTACGAGAGACGCGTCGGTCTATCGCACGCCAGGGACGAATGTGCTGCACGGCGTTTCGCTCCTCATCCACGCGCGACGTCAATTAGGGATGTGGCGTAGTTGGCGGGCTGGGTAAAGGGGCGCAACGCCGCATAACGCAACGCGCGTGGCGTAATTTGCAGCGTGATTTATGGACTATTCAGCCGCTTCCATCGCCCGTTCCAGAGCGGCGTCGACGCGAGCGGAGTACACAGGCTCATTATCGCCGGCGACGGGCCCGAGGGATTTGCCGTCCGCGCGCCACTCAAACGCACCGCCATCAGACGTCGTCACTGTCCAGCCATGACCGACGCGCGGCGCATAGACTTCGCCGGGAGCAAGTTCACGGGACAAAAACACCGTACCGTCCGCGCCGCGCACTTCCATCCAAGCCCGCCGCGACGCAATCAAGGACAAATTCGGCACGCGCGTAGCTACGCCCAGCGTTGGACGGCTAAGCGCATCATTCGGAAGAGACGCCGCCGCCAGAGCGGGGGCTGCGGCCGCTTGACCAGAGCCTTTCCACGGCGCGAAGAACCAAATTCCACCGACCAACAGCGTGATCGCCATCACGATCAGCATTGGAGCGGCAAGGCGGGCGCCCGAGGCGTTTGGCGGCGTGTAGCTGGTCTTAACCGGATCGGCGAGCGCGCCGCATTCGGCGGTATAACGTTCCACCACCATTTCCGGATCCAAACCCACGGTCTGAGCGTAGGTGCGCAAATAACCTTTGAGATAGGCCGGACCGGGAAGACGCGTGGCGTTCATTTCCTCAAGCGCGTGGAGATAGGCCTTGCTGATCCTCGTGTCCTTGGCCGCATCTTCGATGGAAAGGCTCATCGCTTCGCGAGCAGCGCGCAAGCGTGGGCCAATACGACCCGCATTATCAGCATTCGGACTTACAACAACCAAATGAGGGGCCAAAACTTGTCGAGACTCTTCGTTCCGTTCACTGGTCGCAACCGCTTGATCGCCTGTATTTACAGGAGAAGAAGCAGGGCTTGGACCCTCGCCTTTAGCGGGACTTTGATCTTTGGCTACGCCGGTCATAGTACCATTCGTTCCAACAGAACCTGTGGTTCTTTAGTGCGCCCCGATCACCCAGCTGTGGATTATTAAACCCTTGCGCGCAGTTTTTGCAACGATCTACAGCAGGATTCCAGTTTGCTTAGCGATGTTTAACAAAGCGTTCCGAAGATCAGGACGCCCGGATTTCATCAAACGATGCACATCCGGCGCCACACGTTGCACATCCAAGGACCGGATCATTCGCTTAATCGGACCGATGCGACCTGCATGCATGGAGAGCTGTCGATAGCCGAGCGCGATCAAGACGGCGGCCTCCAACGTTCGACCGCCGGCTTCTCCGCAAACGGACACTGGAATCTTTGCGTCGCCCGCCTGAACACGCACTTGGCTCAACAAGGACAAGGCGGACCCGCTGAGCAAATCATACCTTGTTGCAACGCGGGCGTTGTCGCGATCGGCGGCGAAGAAAAACTGCATCAAATCATTGGTGCCGACGGACAGGAAATCCGCTTTGCCTTCCAATGCCGCCACCGAAAAAGCCAAGGATGGCGTTTCTACCATGGCGCCGACGAGGAGTTGGTCCGGCACTTCGCGGCCAAACTTCACCGCCCAATCCAGCTCTGCGTCCACCAAGGCGCGCGCAGCGTCGAATTCCTCCACCGAGGCCACCATCGGAAACATGAGACGCAGCGTTCCGCGTCGCGCCGCACGGATCAACGCCCGCAATTGCCGCCGAAAGAAATAGGGGTGATCCAGCGCCATCCGCATAGCGCGCCAGCCCAAAGCGGGATTTTCTTCGCGATCCCCGCCCATAAAGGGCGCGACTTTATCTCCGCCCAAATCCAAGGTGCGAAACACAATGGGCTTTCCGTCGGCGCGTTCTATGACGGAGCGGTAAAACTCGGATTGTTCTTCCAGCGACGGTAAAGATTCCGACGCCATAAACTGAAACTCGGTGCGAAACAGACCGACGCCCGCCGCCCCGGTCTCTTCGATATGGTCTAAATCGAAGGAGAGGCCGGCATTGATCGACAAGTCGATTTCAATGCCGTCGGCGGTGCGCGCCGGCAAATCTCTTAGTCTGGCGTATTCCGCTTTCTGTTCGCCGGATAAGGCGATGCGCGCATCGTAATTCGTCACCAATTCTTGGTCGGGACGAATGTGAACTTGCGCCGCCTCGCCGTCGACGATCAGACGGTCGCCATGTTCGACCTGGCCGGTCAGGCCCTCTAATCCGCCGATGGCTGGAACGCCAAGTGCGCGCGCGACAATGGCGGCGTGCGAGCCCGCCCCGCCCTCCTCCAGCAACACGGCGGACAATCCGGCGTTGCGGTACTCTAGCAATTCCGCCGGGCCAAGACGGCTGGCGACCAGCACCGCGCCCTTTTCCGGCTTCAACGCCGCGTGCTCATCGCCGGACAAATGCCGCAAGAGGCGGTTTTCCAGATCCTCCAAATCATGAAGCCGCTCGCGCAGATATACGTCACGGGCGCTGCCCAATCGCGCCCGATGTTCCCGCCGCACCCGGTCCACCGCCGCTTCCGCCGTTAAGCCTGATCGGACGGCGTCAACCAAACGCGCTTCCCATGAGGGGTCGTGCGCAAAGAGGCGATAGGTCTCCAACACTTCGCGACTTTCGCCGAATAGTGTTGGCGTCTCGCGGCTCAGCATCGTGTCGAGAGATCGACGCAGCGCATCCAGCGCCTGGTTCAGCCGAGTTTCTTCTTCGTCCAAATCAGTCGCGAAGAAACGCGCCGCCGGCACGATCGGGTCGTAGAGGTGCGCGGGCCCGATTGCGAGCCCGTCGTTTAAGCTCCGGCCTTGCAAATCAACCGGCCGGCTGGCGCGCACATCAATGTCTGTGCGCGCTTCGGCGTCGGCTGACACCAATTCCGCGAGCACCATGGCGACGGTTTGCAACGCCTCCATCTCATCATCGTCATACGCGCGCTCGGTGCGGTTTTGGACCACCAACACGCCCAAAACACGGCCGCCGCGCAGGATCGGCACGCCCAAAAATCCATGATACGGGTCTTCGCCCGTTTCCGGTCTGTAGGAAAACCGCGGATGCGTCGGCGCGTTGGTCAATCTCTTGGCGCGCGCGCTGACGGCGATGAGGCCGACCAAGCCTTCGTTTTCCGCCAAGCGGGTTCGCCCGACGGCTTCCGCCTTCAATCCTTCGGTGGCGACCAAAACGAGGGATTTATCTTCCGTGCGGACATAGATGGAGCACACGTCCGCGACCATCGTGTTCGCGATCAGCGCGACGACGCGATCGAGCCGATCCGGCGCTGCGGCCTGGTTCGCCATCAGCGCGCGCAAACGGCTTAGCAATAGCCGCGCTCCGCCGCCTTGAGCACGCAACGGCATCAGACCCTACCTCCAGATCGACGTATCAGGCTCAAACAAACTCCCTAGCTTAAGCGTCCAAACCATAAGCGGTATGAAGCGCACGCACGGCCAATTCGGTGTAAGATGCATCAATAAGAACAGAGATTTTAATCTCCGAGGTCGCAATCACCTGAATATTAATGCCTTTTTCGGACAAGGCCTGGAACATGGTCTTAGCGACGCCGGCATGGCTGCGCATGCCCACCCCGACGACCGAGACCTTCGCCACATCGCGCGTCACTTCCAGCTCGTCATAAGCCAGAGCGCTCTTTGCGCCTTCAATGACCTGCCGCGCCACGTCGGCGTCGCGGTCCGGGGCGGTAAACACGATGTTTTGCCGACCATCGGACTTGGCGGTCGCCTGGACGATCATATCGACATTAACGCCAGCGTCGGCGAGACCCGCGAACAATTCGGCCGCCACGCCCGGGCTATCATCGACGCCCAGCACGCTAAATTTCGCCTCATCGCGTGAGTAAGCGATGCCGCTGACGACTTGTTTTTCCACTATCATTTCCTCATCGCATACCAACGTGCCCTCATTGGGCTCCGCCGCTTCGGCGAAACTGGACAAAACCCGAATGGGCACGCCATGATTCATCGCCAATTCGACCGAGCGTGTTTGCAGCACTTTTGCGCCCAAGGACGCTAATTCCAGCATCTCTTCATACGAGATGCGATCCATCCTCCGCGCGGCTTTCACAATACGCGGGTCAGTCGTGTAAACGCCGTCGACATCGGTGTAGATATCACAAGTTTCGGCTTGCAGCGCTGCGGCGACCGCCACGGCGGAGGTATCCGACCCACCGCGTCCTAGCGTGGCGATGCGCTGATTGTAAACGCCTTGAAAGCCTGCGATCACGGCGATCTCGCCCGCATCTACGCTGTCGGCGAATTCATCGCCCTCAAAGCCCAAAATCCGGGCCTTGGCGTGCGCCTCATCGGTTTTCATCGCCAATTGCCAGCCCAACCAGGAGCGCGCCTTAAATCCGCGCCGGCGCAATGCGAGCGCCAGTAAACCGCTCGTAACCTGTTCGCCGGAAGAGACGACCACGTCATATTCGTCGTCGAAATCGACGCCATGCAAATCATCGCCCCCTGCGCCGTGCGCATACCCAACCAATTTATTGGTCTCGCCGGCCATGGCAGAGACCACGACGGCGAAACCGCCGCCATCCTTTGTGCGTTCCGCCACAATGTCGGCGACGCGCGCAATTCTGTCTAGGTCCGCGACAGACGTGCCGCCGAACTTCAATACCGTCCGTTTCATACAGTTGAGACGTCCAATGGGAGTTTTTATCCTGCGCCTAGAGACCGTCGCATTGACGCGGCGCTCCCTCCGGCCGACATCCTTCTAGGCGCGAGCGGTCATTCGCGCAAATCGAATTGAGCTCGCGAGGCAGCCATGGCGAAGATTTTGATGCGAAATGAGGCGCCTCCCGCCTCCCCCAGCATAGATCCGGAAGAGTTGGAAAAATTCCGCGCGATGGCGGCGGAATGGTGGGATCCGAAGGGCAAATTCCGTCCGCTCCACAAATTCAATCCGGTCCGCCTGGGCTTTATTCGCGACACGGCGACCCAGCATTTCGGCCTTGATCCCGACGCTAAGACACCCTTTGAAGGCCTTCGATTGTTGGATATCGGATGCGGCGGCGGATTGGTCGCGGAACCGATGGCCCGGCTGGGCGCGTCCGTTACGGCGGTCGACGCCGGAGAAGCAAATATCAAAACCGCCATGGCGCATGCCGAGCAGACAGGCGTCTCCATCGACTATCGCGTCGGCACCGCGGAGGGTTTGCGGGCCTCGGGCGAAGCGACGTTCGACATTGTGCTGAATTTGGAAGTTGTGGAGCACGTCGCCGACGCTGAGCTATTCTTGTCCGACACGGCCCAATTAGTGGCGCCGGGCGGGTTGATGATCGTAGCGACCATTAATCGGACGTCCAAAGCGTTTGCGCTCGCCATTGTCGGGGCGGAGTATGTCATGCGCTGGCTGCCGCGCGGCACGCACGAGTTCGGTAAATTCGTCAAACCCGATGAAGTCGCCCGCGCCGTGACGAGCGCTGGCTTGGACGCTGATCCAGCGATCGGCGTGAGCTTCAACCCGCTCTTGGACCGCTGGTCGCTAAGCTCTGACGCCATGGTGAACTACATGATCGTCGCGCGCCGACCGAAATAAACCTGTACCGGAGGGTATTACCCTGCTGAGCCAAAGCCAAATCATCAATATCTTGCCCGGCGAGAAAGCGCAGGCGCTGCACGTGGATGACGGATTCTATCGCATTCCACGTCCTCGGCCGCCGCTAGGCGCCGCCACGGTTTGGGCGATTGACGAGTTCACCGAAGAGAACGGCGCGACGGTTGTGATCCCACAAAGCCATGAATGGGGCGAAGATCGACAGGGCGAACCGGCCGAAGCCATCCCCGCAATTGTGCGCGCCGGGTCCGTTATCTTCTTCTTGGGCACAACTTGGCATGGCGGCGGCGAAAATCGCTCAAACGCGGCGCGTTTCGCGGTGACCCACCAATATTGCGAAGCCCATATGCGTCAGCAGGAAAACTATCTGCTTGAACTCAGCAAGGACGCGGTGCGCGATCTCTCGCCGGAACTGCAAGCGTTGGTGGGGTATTCGATCTACCCGCCCTTTATGGGCGTGGTGGAGGGCAAACACCCGCTTCGGCTGCTCGAACACTAATCCGCCGCTGGGACACCTAGTTCAGCTTGCTTTCATCCTTAGGCGGCGTCGGCGCGAAGGGCTTTGGCAAGGGCGAGGCCGGCACGCCTTCTTCACGCAGCGCTTTGGCGTCTTCCGGCGTGGTCTCGCCCCAGACGGGCCGTTGGTCCTGTTCGCCATAATACATGGCGCGCGCTTGGTCTGCGAAGCCGCCGCCGACATATTCGAAATTCTCCGAAATGTGGGTCCTGACTTCGCCTGCGACCTTCGCCGCTAAAGCTTCAGGGGTCGGCGACTTGCCTGATTTTTCTCCGGACGGGCGCACAGCAGGCGCCATGATCTGTTTGGATACTTCAGTCGATCCGCAAACCGGGCACTCGACCAAGCCGCGCGCGCGTTGGTCGTCATAGGCGTTGGAGTTTGAGAACCACGCCTCAAACTGATGATCGCCCGGACAGGTAAGTGCGTATTTGATCATCTCGGTCAGCCCGCGAGCAGCGGATCCAGCTTGCCGGCGCGATCAAGCGCCATCATGTCGTCGCAGCCGCCAATATGCATGTCGCCGACGAAAATCTGCGGGAAAGTGCGACCGCCGCCAGAGCGTTCGACCATTTCAAGCTTTTTCTCCGGGTTCATACCTGCATCAATCTCGTCGAAGCTCGCGCCCTTGGTCTTCAACAAATTGACCGCGCGGCTGCAATAAGGACAGAAACCCCGCGTGTAGATTGTGACTTTCGCCATTGTCCAAACTCCGTTGCAGAAGCGTCATATAAGGCCATCCGCCGGCCTTACAACGCGCGCCACTGTGACAACATCGACCGACACGGCCCCCGCGCGCCGCAAAACCTTGGCGCAAGCTTCAACTGTCGCGCCCGTTGTAAACACATCGTCGACCAGAAGTATTCGCCGATCCTTAACGCGCTTAGGCCGCCTCACTGAAAAGGCTCCGGCGACACTGCGCCGACGGCCGCGCGCCGATTTGCCGGCCTGCGTCGGCGTAGCACGCACACGTTTGAGCGCATCCACACTGAGTGGAACGCCAGTTTGCCGAGAGATCGCCGCCGCGAGCCAACCCGCCTGGTTAAAACCGCGCCGCGCCAATCGCGTATAGTGCAATGGAATTGGAACAATCAGCTCTGCGTCGTCGCACAATTCCTTGCCCGCATTCACCGTCCAACTCGCCATCAATGCTAAACCGTCCCGTCGGCCGGCGTACTTCAATGGGAGGATCAGATCGCGCGACACGTCGCTATAGGCGAGCGCCGCACGCGCTCGGTCGTAAGCTGGCGGCTTTGCGATGCATGCCGCGCACGATTGATCGGCGTCCGCCGCCTCGCCCAAATAGGCCTCAAAGGGGGCGCCGCAGCGTATGCATAAGGGCGCCGTCACAAAGTCTAGCATCCGCCAATACTCAGGTTCGATCAGGCCCGGTCCTTCGACGAGTTCGCCTGTGATCAAAGATCGCGGCGGCCAAACCAATCCGTTAATCGTTCGCGCCAACCACGCCACCTGGTTGCGCACGCGAACCAGCGGCGCATATTCGCTCCATGACATCGCGTCCCCCCTCCCCAAGCGCAACATCGACAATTGCGACGGTGTTCGACCGAAAGCTGCATCAGCGTCGCCGATCCCGCGCGGCCGCCGGATTTGACCAATATTCTTTCTTAAAAGAGCGCGCAGCGGAAGATATCATCGATCGGGTGAGAGACGTAACGCGCTCTTTCGGTCGCGCGTTGGATTTAGGCGCTCACGACGGACGGCTAGCGCGCGGCCTCAAGGCAAACCCATCCCTGTCTGCACGTATTGATGAAATCTATATAAGCGATCTGAGCCCAGCCTATCTGAGCGCACAGCGAAAAGCGGTCGCCGCAGACGAGGAATTGCTGCCGTTTAAAGACAACAGCTTCGATCTTATCGTCTCAGCATTGTCGCTTCATTGGGTGAATGATTTGCCGGGCGCTTTGATCCAGATACGTCGCGCTTTAGCGCCCGACGGCTTATTCGCGGGCGCGCTCTTTGGCGGCGCGACATTGACCGAATTGCGCCAATGTCTGCTCGCTGCGGAAGAAGAGATCAGAGGCGGCGTCGCGCAGCGAGTCTCGCCCTTTGCTGACACGTTTGATATGGCCAGCCTATTGCAGCGCGCAGGGTTTGCGATGCCGGTCAGCGATACCGACACGCTGGTGGTGCGTTACAAAACGCCTTTGGACCTGCTTTACGATCTAAGAGGCATGGGAGAGACGTCTGCTCCGGCTTTACGCAACACCCCGCCTTTAACGCGGTCGATTTTGATGCGCGCGATGGCGCTTTACCAAGAGCGATTTTCCGATCCGGACGGGCGCGTGCGCGCGAGCTTCGAGATCATATCAGCATCAGGTTGGGCGCCCGCCTCCAGCCAACCTAAGCCTAAGCGGCCCGGCAGCGCGTCCGCTCGCTTGGCGGACGCACTCGGCGTTTCAGAAGTGTCTACCGGGGACAAGACCGGACCTGGAAGGCGCTAGCGCGCGCGTAGGTCATCCGCCGCCATTGTGCGCCGCGTCCACTTTGGAGCCGACGTTATTATACATGTCGTTGGTGCTCCCGCCGACAGCGTCTAGACCGCCGAGAATGGCGACGACGATCAGCGAGGCGATTAGCGCGTACTCAAGGGCTACCGCGCCAGACCGGCATTCTGTGATGCGGTCTGTCCGGCGGACCATTCGGCGAAACGCTCCATGAGTCCGATATCCGCTGGCGGAGTGGGAAATGTCTTCGCATCCTCGGCCGATACCCATGCCAATTCCTGCCCTTCAATCCCCGCTGGCTCTCCTCGCCACCGACGACAAAGGAAAACCGGCATCAACAAATGGAAGTCGTCATAAGCGTGAGACGCGAAGGCGAAGGGTGCAAAATCGGCCGCAACCGTCTTTAGTCCCAATTCTTCATCCAGCTCACGCACCAAAGCGTCTTCCGGCCGCTCGCCTGTTTCGACTTTCCCACCGGGAAACTCCCACAGACCAGCCATAGATTTGCCTTCCGGCCTCTGCGCCAGCAACAGCCTGCCATCCTCGCGCACGAGCGCAGCGGCCGCCACTAGAATCAAGGGCGAATTCGAGGATGAGATTGCCATACCTGCGTGAAGACCTCGTTCACGAAATCGCTTAAGTTCTATAAGCGCCGTTAATGTCGACATAACCATGTGTGAGGTCGCAGGTCCAAACACGCGCGCGGCCTTCAGCCACGCCGACATTCACTTTGATTGTTACTTCCCGACCCGCCACCGCGGCCGAGGCGGCCGCCTCCGAATAGGTCGGCGACCGCGCCCCTCCGCGCGCCGCTTCAACATCGCCGATACAAATAGAGAGCTTGTCCCGCGCGACGGGTTCGCCGCTTTTGCCGACCGCCATAACGATACGCCCCCAATTCGCATCGCTGGCCGCCAACGCCGTTTTCACGAGCGGCGAGTTGGCGATGGCGGCTGCGATTGTCTTTGCGGACCGATCATCCGCGCCGCCGGCTACGCTGATCTCGATGAGCTTGCTGGCGCCCTCCCCGTCGCGGGCGAGCTGGATCGCAAGATCCGTCATGGCTGCTTCAAGCGCAGACGAAAAGACTTCGAGCCGCGGATCGGACAGATCCTCAATAAGCCGCCCGCCGGCCGCGCCCGTCGCGAACAACATCAAGGTGTCCGATGTTGATGTATCTCCATCAACCGTCACACAGTTAAACGTTGTCTCCGCATAGCGGGCGACCAAGGCCTGGCACACGGCGGGGGACAACGCGGCGTCCGTAAAGATGTAAGCGAGCATGGTCGCCATGTTTGGCGCAATCATGCCGGAGCCTTTCGCTATTCCGGCGATCGCGGTCGGCACTCCGTCAATGTCCGTGGTCGCGCCCGCACCCTTCGGAAACGTATCGGTCGTCATGAACGCGCTTGCGGCCTTCTCCCAGTTCGGCGGGCCCATATCCGCACATGCGTCAGGCAGCGCATTTGCAACGAAGTCGGCCGTCATGGGCTCGCCAATCACGCCGGTCGCAGCGATAAAAACCTGTTCCGGCGGACATTCGGCGAGCTTTGACATGGCGTTGATCGTGGCCGTGTTCTTCTCGACGCCGGCTTGACCTGTAAACGCGTTGGAGTTGCCTGCGTTCACCACCAGCGCTCTGGCTTGACCTTCGCCGTCCGCCAGCGCCTGACGGCACCAATCAACATCTGCGGAGCGTGTCGAGGACCGCGTAAACACGCCGCCCGCCGAAGCGCCTTGGGGAAACTGAACCGCGAGAAGATCATCGCGCGCGCCATAAAGTCCCAAACTCGCTGTTGCGATTTCAACGCCGCCGACGACAGGCAGATCGGGAAAGCCCGCCGGCGCTAGCGGCGAGCGCTTTAGGTGCAGGCCGCTCATGTGGGGTCGTTCGGGCCGGCGTCCGGCTCTTCGGGTACGCTGTCGAAGGGATCGTCCACCGCCGCGCCGGCGCCGTCATTAAGATTGTCGATCCGCGCCCGCGCTCGCAGCCGCTTCAACGTCTGATCAATCTCGCCGAGCGTTAGGAAGCGCATGATTTGCGGGCGCAATTCTTCCATAGTGGGCGGCTGCTCGGTGCGCCGATCCTCCACCTTAACGACATGCCACCCCAAATCCGTTTCAAAGGGATTGGCGATGCCGCCCATCGGCGTGGTTTCGATGACCCGGACCAATTCCGCTGGCGCGTCTTCAGGTTTTACATAACCCAGATCGCCGCCTTCCAGCCGCGTCGTATCGTCGATGGAGATGTTCGACGCCAGCACTGCGAAATCGACGCCTTCGGACAATTCGCGGATAACTTGTTCCGCCGCGTCGCGCGTTTCCAGCACGATATGGCGCATATGCACTTCCTCGCCCAATTGGATCAATCCGATCTGGGCTTCATACATCTTACGGATCGCCGCCTCATCGACGTTTTCCGCGACTAAGGTCTCGACCAGCACATTTCCTAAAATCCGCTCGCGCGCAGCTTGCAGCCGGTGGCTGGCCGAGGGGTCCTCGTCGAGATTGCGGGCTTCAGCTTCACGGGCTAGCAAATGTTGATCGATAAGTTGGTCCAACACCTGGTTGAATTCCGGCGAGTTAAAATCCAATTCTTCGGAGGCCGCGACCATGCCCTGAGCGGCGGCTTCCATCTGCACATCGACGGCGTAGATTGGGTGACCGTCGACAAACGCGGCGACGGCGGCGTCCACGCGCACCGGCGTCTCCGCAACGGGCGCAGGCTCAACCTCGCACGCCGACAGGCTCACCACAGTCGCCAAAGCGATTAAAGCCCGGCGGTTACGACGCGTGTTTTGGTCGCCCTCATTGAGCTGAACCGGGTCTTTGAAACGCATGTCTCCGCTCCCTACAGTGCACCTTCGAGCCAATCGTCGGATTGACACTGGATAGGGCGCTCCTTACGTCTCGCCAATAAGCAAGTCGAGGGGTATTCCTGCAGCTTCCGCCGCAATCGTGACTTGCGCGATACGTCCGTGTCGCTAACGATTTGAATAAGCTCGTAATCTCAGGTCCGCGAGCGCTGTAATACGGTGCATATCGAATGCTAGGCTTCGCCCGAAAACTTGTTGGTTCCGTCAATGACAGAAAACTGCGTCCCATGAAGGGACGCATCCAGCAAATCAACGCGCTGGAGCCGGTGACGGAAGCCCTATCGGATGACGCCTTGCGGGCGCGAACGGCGGAATTCCGTCAACAGATCGCAAACGGCGCCAAGGGCAAAGACATCTTGCCGGAAGCCTTCGCAACCGTGCGAGAGGCCGCCAAGCGCGCCCTAGGCTTGCGCCATTATGACGTGCAATTGCTGGGCGGCATGGTGCTGAATAATGGCTCTATAGCGGAAATGCGCACCGGCGAAGGCAAGACGTTGGTCGCCACCGCGCCGGTGTATCTCAACGCGCTGGAAGGCAAAGGCGTTCACGTGATCACGGTGAACGACTACCTCGCCAGCCGCGACGCCGATTGGATGGGCGAGGTCTACAAATTTCTGGGCCTCAATGTCGGTAAGATTGTGCATGGTTTGGACGATACGCAGCGCCGCGCAGCTTACGCCGCAGACGTCACTTACGGCACGAACAATGAGTTCGGCTTCGACTATCTGCGCGACAATATGAAATACTCGCTGGCAGACATGGTTCAGCGCGGCCATCACTTCGCCATCGTCGACGAGGTGGATTCGATCCTGATCGACGAGAGCCGGACGCCGCTGATTATTTCAGGGCCGACCGACGACCGCTCCGAACTTTACCAAAAGATCAATTCCGTCATTCCCAAATTGGAAGACGAAGATTTCGAGCTGGACGAGAAACAACGCAGCGTCGTCTTCACCGAAGACGGCACCGAACGGGTTGAAGACTTTTTATCCGAGGCCGGCCTCTTGGACGGCTCGCTTTATGATCCGGCTAACATCACGATCGTACACCACGCCAATCAGGCTTTGCGCGCGCACAAGCTTTTCGCGCGCGATAAAGACTATATCGTCAAAGGCGGCGAGGTCGTGCTGATCGACGAATTTACCGGCCGCATGATGCCGGGCCGGCGTTTGTCGGAAGGTCTTCACCAAGCGATCGAAGCGAAAGAGCAAACCAAGATCCAGCCGGAAAACCAAACCCTGGCGTCGATCACTTTCCAGAATTATTTCCGTCTTTATGAAAAACTTGGCGGCATGACCGGCACGGCGATGACAGAAGCCGGCGAGTTTGGCGACATCTACAAATTGTCAGTCGTCGACATTCCAACCAACAAACCGATCCAACGCATTGACGACGATGACGTGGTCTATCGAACCGCGTCGGAAAAATACAAAGCGATCATGGAAGATTTGGACGATTGCGCCAAACGCGGCCAACCCGTTTTGGTCGGAACGGTGTCAATCGAAAAATCGGAAGTCCTATCCTCGTTGCTTAAAGAGAAGGGCATCAAGCACAATGTCTTGAACGCGCGCCATCATGAGCAGGAAGCCGCCATCGTCGCTCAAGCCGGCGTGCCCGGCGCGATCACGGTGGCGACCAACATGGCCGGCCGCGGGACTGATATTCAGCTGGGCGGCAATTTGGAAATGCGCGTCGCCGACGAAAGCGCGGCGAAAGAACAACAGCTCGGCCGCAGCCTGACGGAGGCGGAACGCGCCGCGTTAGAAGCTGAGATCAAATCCGATATTGAAAAGAAAAAGGAACAAGCGCTGGAGGCTGGCGGTCTTTATGTTCTCGCGACCGAGCGACACGAAAGCCGGCGTATCGACAATCAGCTGCGAGGTCGTACCGGCCGCCAAGGCGATCCGGGCAAGTCGAAATTTTACATCTGTCTGGAAGATGATCTGCTTCGCATTTTCGCCGCAGACCGACTAGACGCGATTATGCGTCGGTTGGGCATTCAGGAAGATGAAGCCATTGTACACCCCTGGATGAATAAGGCGCTGGAGACCTCGCAGAAACGCGTTGAACAGCGCAATTTCGAGATCCGGAAAAACCTTCTCAAATATGACGACGTCATCAACGACCAGCGCAAAGCGATCTTTGAACAAAGGATCGATTTCATGCGCGCCAATGATGTCGCCGAAACCATTCGCGACATGCGCCACCAAGTTGTTGAAGACATGGTGTTCCGCCATATGCCGGAAAAAGCTTACGCCGAGCAGTGGAATCTAGACGCGCTTGAAGAAGAAATGCGCATCAATCTCGGGCTGGATGCGCCGGTGCGCGATTGGGCGAGCGCCGAGGGCGCCGCGACCAGCGAGGTGGCCGACAAGCTGATTGAAGCCGCTGACGACGCCTATGCGAAGAAGGCGATCAATGTCGGCGATGAGCGCATGCGCTGGTTGGAAAAGCAAATCCTACTCCAGGAAGTCGACACGCGCTGGCGCGAGCACTTGTCTCATCTGGATCAGCTGCGGTCGGTCATTCATCTGAGGGGCTACGCCCAGCGCGATCCCCTAAATGAGTTCAAGACCGAAGCGTTCACGCTTTTCGAAACGCTGCTCAGCGATTTACGCGGCGCGGTCACAACGTTGATGATGCGCGTTCAAATCGCTCAGGAAGCACCGCCGCCGCCATTGCAGCCGCCGACTCAAACGGTTGAAACGCGGATCGATCCGCAAACCGGCTTTAACGACGCTAATAAGGACGGCGTGCCGGATGCACCCGGCGGCGAACGTCTTGCGCCAAGCCAAATGCGAACGGCCCCGGGCCTCGCCCTTGCGCAGGGCGTTGACCCCAATGACCCGTCAACCTGGTCGAAAACCCCGCGCAATGCGCTTTGCCCATGCGGGTCAGGCAAGAAATACAAGCATTGCCACGGCGCCGTGTCGGCGGTGGAGGTTTAACCCGCGCCTTTGCGCTTATTGCAGATCGCGTGTGCCAGCTGCAGGTTCACGACGTCATTTCCGCCACCGCGCGAGACGGGGCGGACATGGTCGACGGTTGGTCTCAGCTTCTTCCAAACGCCCGCGTGCGGCGTCTTCCATCGCGACGCCGGCATGGCGTCTCCACACAAAGCGCAGAGGCCGCATTGAGCCTTCCATAGATCGGAGACGATCGCGGGACTGATCGGCTCACGCGCCTTAAAGATCCGCCGGGACATCCCAGCCTCTCCGCGCGCACGCCGCCAGCACCGTATTGCGCAGCAAGCATGCAATGGTCATAGGTCCGACGCCTCCAGGCACAGGCGTTATCGAACCTACAATCTCGGCGGCGGCGGTCGTGTCGACATCCCCTACAAGACGCGTTGCGCCCTCACCCTTCTCCGGCGCGGGGATGCGATTAATGCCCACATCAATCACGCAGGCGCCGGGCTTCACCCAATCGCCTTGAACCATTTGCGAACGCCCGACAGCCGCAACGAGAATATCGGCCTCGCGACAGACCGCCGCCAGATCCGCCGTGCGCGAATGGGCGACCGTGACGGTGCAATTTTCCGCCAAGAATAGCAGCGCCGCGGGTTTGCCGACGAGGATGGAGCGTCCAACCACAACACAATGCTTGCCAGACAAATTCTCGCCCAATGCGCGCTTGGCTAAAATGACACAACCGGAGGGCGTACAGGGCGTCAGGCCCGGCTTTCCCAACACCAATCGCCCTGCGGAGGTTTCTGTGAGGCCGTCTACATCCTTGTCGGGACTTATCCGTTCAATCGCCGCATCTTTGTCTAGACCGTCCGGCAAGGGCAATTGCAGCAAAATGCCGTCCACCTCAGGATCTGCGTTCAAACTGGCGATCTCCGCCTCAACATCGGCTTGCGACGCGTTTGCCGGCAGGCGGCGCGTAATCGAGCGCATGCCCGCTTCTTCGGTCTGCTTGCCTTTGTTGCGGACATAGACCTGGCTGGCGGGATCATCTCCAACGAGGATGACGGCCAGGGTCGGTTGCCCTGGCAAGGCCGCTACCGCCCGTGCGACGCTGGCGCGTACATCTGCGGCCACCGCTTTCCCATCGATAATCTCGGCGCTCATAACCTCTCCCGCCATTCGTCTCGGAGCGCCGCTAGAACACGTTTGGATAGACGTAGTAGACGATCACACGCTGCAGAAGGAAGATCGCCAGGATCAGGATGATCGGTGATAAATCCATGCCGCCGATCGGCGGAACATGTCGGCGAATGGGCCTCAGGAGCGGTTCCGTCAATGCGCGCGTGATCTGCCAAATCGTCGCGACGACCTGATTGCTTGCATTGATCACGCCGAAATGCACCAGCCAGGAGACAATCGCTTGGATGATGACGACCCAGACGGCCAGATCCAGAACGACCATCAAAACATCAAGCAAAGCGCGCATGGATGATCCCTTCAAAACAGCTATGCGGGCGTCGACCCGACCCCGCTATAGATTTAGACACGACCTATCCCCTGTTGAAGTGATTCCGGCAAGCCGTTCTTGCGCAAGACGCGCTTGACTTCCCCTGACGGCGGCCATAGCTAACCGCTTCCCAAAACGGTTCGGGGCCATAGCTCAGTTGGGAGAGCGCGTCGTTCGCAATGACGAGGTCGGCGGTTCGATTCCGCCTGGCTCCACCATCAAACGTCGGTCGGCGCAGCTAAATTTTGCTCTGCGACAACTTCAAATTGGCGGACCGCGAAGAAGTATTAAGGGCCGACGCGCCCGTCGCAAATCGTCTTCGCCGGACAACGAAACCTACTCACTCGATTGCTCGCCGGAGACAGAGTACGTCATGTTGGAATTACGCGTCGCCAATAATTCTTCGAGCGTAATGCCCTTCATCCCGGCATAGATTTCCGGGTTTGACACACCGGTCGCCGCGCCCAGCTTCTCCAAAACAAAGAAAGTGGCGCCGCGACGGATAAGGCCTTGCCAATCGCGGTTTCGGATAAGGTCGATATCTCCCGCCTCCAGACCGGCCTCGCGCATCAGCTTTTCCGGTTCCGCCTTGAACGCTTTTCGGAAGTCTGACTTCACAAGCTCATGCAAGAAATGATTGAGTTTGTAAGCGCCGGCGGCGCGCTCCAGGGAAAAGGGATAAGTCCCTTCAATGGCCTCAATCCCATTTAACTGCCGACCAACTTCGATGGCTTCTTTTTCAGCCGCCGCCTCGGAGTCCGGTTCTAAAATGAGTGTCGCGATCGCCGTCATAGAGGGAAGATAATAGCTGTCTTGGACCTTCGTGACCTTCTCGCCGAGCGCGCCGCGCATGATCAGCCACATGATGATCTCAACGCCCTCGGCGCCGCTCCGGACGGCGTATTCGGCATGTGTGAGCTTGGTCAGCTCTTCCGGATTTTCTTCCAAAAGTTTGAGGAATTCATGGTCCCAGCTGGGATTGTTAAACCCTGAGCGCTCGCCGTGCACTTGGTGTGACAGACCGCCAGTTCCCAGAACCGCCACGCGCAAGTCTTCCGGATAACTCTCAATCGCGTTTTTCAGCGCCTGACCAAAATTGTAACAGCGCTTGGCGGTGGGGATCGGATATTGCAGAACGCCGACTTGCAAGGGAATGATCGGCATGTCCCAGGCGCCGTCGGTCAGGTTCAAGATTGAAAGGGGCGAGAAACAGCCATGATCCAGAGCGCGATCTCGGAAAAAGGAGAGATCGAATTCCTGTTCCATCATGGATTGGCCAATATGCCGAGCGAGTTCGGGATGTCCGTTGATAGGCGGCAAAGACCGCGCCCCGCAGCCCTCATCCGCAGGCGAGTACGTCTCGTCGACCCCCAAGGTGAAGGCTGAATAATGGTCGAAGAAGAAGCTCGTAATGTGGTCGTTATAGATGATGAACAAGACGTCGGCGTCGACTGAATTAAGCCAGTCTTTTACCTCGCCTAGATTGTCGAAAACGGGCTTCCAGGATTCTTGGTCGCCCAAATCTCTATCCACGGCGAACCCAATCGTCGGCGTGTGAGACACCCCTACGCCTCCGACTATCTTAGCCATAATTCACTCCGCAAATATCTTAGCCCAGGGAAGACGATTATCGCGTCCTACAAGCCTAAAAATACGCATCAAAATCAATGAGCGTTTAGATAGCCGACCATCTAAACGCTCATTGTGTTCCTTTAAAACTCTAGTCCAAGCCTTACGCCCCAAACGCGCGGTTCGGTGACGTCAACGCCGATAGTGTTCGCAGCGCCCGGCGGGAACCCGTTTTGCGGTTCGCGAAGGATCTGCAATTCATCCTCGAGGTTCCGCACAAAGGCTCCAATCGAATAACTACGGTCCGGCGCAAAATAGGTTATATTGGCGTCCGTTCGCGTATACCCGTCTTGTTCTACTTGAATCGCATCCGTAATCGATGAGACATAATATCCGCTGTCATATCGGGACGCGAGGCGCGTGGTGATCGTACCGCCATTGCTGAGGTTCCAATCACGCAAATACTCGACCCTCGCGGTCAGATCAGAGACCTTATCGATCGGACGGCCGGACCAATCCGTGAAGATCGCGCCAATCGGCGGAATATCGCCCGGCGCATGGCCGCCAGCAGTGAATTCGGTGTACTCCCCTTCCATTAGGGAGAAGCCGAATTTCAACGTGTCTTGATCGGTCGGCGTCCAGGTGAAGTCGTTCTCCCAACCATAAATCTCAACACCGGCGACACGTGTGAAGATGATCGCGGTGCCTTGGATGTTGATCAGGTTTGAGATCTGCGCGTCGCTGTAATCATAGAAAAACAGCGCTGAATCCCAGGTCAGGTTCGGCAGGATGTCGCCCTTATAGCCGAGCTCATAAGAGATCAGCTCTTCAGGATCATACGTGCCGACGGTCCCGGTATCAGGATCGAAATCGTTGAAACCGCCTGCCTTATAGCCAGTTGCGATGCTGCCATAGATCAGGCTGTCGTCTGTCGGCTTCCAATCCAAACCTACACGCCAGGTGATTTTCTCATCGCTCTGGCTGGCGTTGTTTGGCGCGCCGATACAATCATTCGGGAACACGCAAGGCGCGCCCGTCGCATCCACTTGGAAGGGGCCGACCGCAAACGTGCCAATGCGCTCAACTTCGTCTTCCGAATACCGCGCGCCGAGCGTGAGGTTCAACGTATCGGTCAAACCGTAATCAACCTGACCAAAAAAGCCCGAGGATTCATGGTCTGTAGAGTTGACCGGATCGATAATGCTTATAGCCGCTTCTCGGGTCGGATTGGTGACAGGAGACGCCCAACGATGGTCGCTCTCATTTAGATCTTCGCGATACCAGTTATAGCCGAACAGCCAATTGAAACGGCCCGGCTCCGCATTTGCGAACCGAATTTCCTGCTGATCGGTGATCGCCGTGCCTCGATACTGGCCCCAATCCCAAGCGAAAACGGGCGGCGGCGGCCCGGGCAGCGGGCTCGGCGCAAGAGTTTCCACCGAGAATGTGTTGGTGTCGTAATTCCGATGCCCGCCGACATAGGTGATGCTGACGCCGTTGATCTCAGTCGTGAACTCAGCCGTGACGTTGATGAACTCATCGTCGATGTCAGGAAGAAGCGCCGTTGGAACCGCAACAAGCGTGTTCGCCGCATCCCCCGACACCGAATCCACGGTAATGACGTCGTTCACCGAGAGGCCGGCGCCCGGCTCTACGAAATTACCGAAAGGCACCACGCCGGTGCCAGATCCGCCAACATTGCCGAATGTCGACGTTACGAACAGAGACGTCGTGTCGGAAAAGTCGTAAACGCCGGACAGTCGGAAGGAGAGATCGTCCTGATCGCTATAGTCTTGGGTGCCGTCCGCCGTTTCGAGATATCCGTCGCGTTCATTATAGGCCACCGCGCCGCGAACGGCGAACTGGTCCGTCACCGGGATGTTGATCGCGCCTTCGACCCGCTTGGTGTCGTAATCGCCATACTCAAGATCCACGCTGCCGCCAAACTCTTGGCTCGGACGATTGGTGACGACGTTGATCACGCCGCCGGTGGTGCTTTTGCCGTAGAGCGTACCCTGCGGACCGCGTAAAACTTCGATCCGCGCGACGTCGAAGAACGCGGTGCCCATTTCCCTAGGACGACCGATTGTGACGCCGTCGACATTAAAGGCGATGCCCTGATCGCCCTTACTGGTTTGGTCGGTGGTCGTGACGCCCCGCACGTTGATCGTTACGCCAAAATCCGAGCGGCCGATCTGCACGCTTGGCGCAACGTTTTGGAGGTCTACAATACTCTCGACCCCCGCAACGTCGAGCGCCTCGCCATCCAGAACTGACAAAGCCAGCGGCGTGTCTTCAAGAACCGTCTCGCGCTTCAAGGCAGTGACGACGACGACGTCCTGGCGCGCTTCTTCTTCCTCTTCGACGGTTTGAGCTTGCGCGCCAAATGGACACGCAAATGACAGCGCAGCGATTGACGCGCCCAGCAAAGACCGGTTTCGACCAGAAAAACTCATAAATTCCTCCCGACAATAAGTATCAAACCCCAAGCGCATTGGCCGAGGTTCGTCTTTTGTATTGAGGCGAGTTTGCCGTGCTAAAGCGCTGCGAGGCCATGCATTTTTGAACAAAACGCTTGCACTTTTCGCTCAATCTAGCGCTCAAATCTCGACCTCCCTCTCGCGTAAACGCTAGGGTTTGAGACGCATATTTCAGTTTTCGAGATTCGCCGTTCTGAAATGGCTTGGCGATTGTCCCGTTTCTTTCTTGAAGAAACGGGTAAAATAAGCGGGGCTGGACATGCCGAGCCATGATGCGATTTGTTCGATCGTCATCTCACCAAAAATCAATTGGCGTTTCGCTTCAGTGATAATGCGATCATGAACTAGTTTGATCGGGCTCTTGCCGGTTGTCCGCATCGTTACAGACCGAAGCTTACCGACCGAAAGCCCCAGCACGTCGGCATAGTCCTTGACCTTCCATTCATGCCTGAAATGCCGCTCGATTAACTCCTTGAGCTGATCAAGCGTTTTGTTGTCGGCCACGCTCGCAAGCTGGTCGACCGCGCGTTCTTTCGTCCGCACCAATCGGATAAACATCGATGTTAGGATCATCTCCGAGGCGAGCGTATGTCCGACGCCGCGCCGTTCAATTTCGCGATCGAGGTTCCGCAGTTGGGACACGAGATCGGCCGCCGCGTCGCTTTTCGGCTTTAGTGAAAACAAACGGGACTCTGACCATAGCCAGGCGAAATCCGGCAAGCGCGACACGATTTGCTCGAGATAGAAATTATCGATCGTGAGCACCCAGCCATCGCTGTCGTCATTGTAATGAAAGCCGTGGACTGTATTTTTGGGAATGGTGACGACGCACGGACTCATCAAGTCCTTTTGTTCGTCTTCAAGAACGTATGTGCCAGATCCGCTGCGCATAAACACAAGCTGTCCAAATCCCGGGTGGGCGTGCGATTCAATTCTCCAACCCTGGTCCCGACAACGCTCCGCGAGATGTTCGATATTGACGAACCAATCGCCGCGCTCATCCAAGCTTTCGCCATATCGAATAAAGCGAGGAACAATGTCTTCATAAGAAGGATCCGGGTCTTTGATCACCGCCCACTCCTTGGAGAAGGCGTCACGTACCGTAAATGCCTTGCAGTTCGCTGATACGAGCAGTGGATAACCGCATTTGGGGGGAGGTAGACCTCTCCATTATCCGCCGCGTCGCGCCCAAACCTTGGCGGTCTGAGACGCTCTAGACGCAATTCGCGAATGCGAGATCTCATCGCCGCCTCAATGTTTAAACCGAAGAACCAAAATAGCGGCGGCGAACAGCGGGAATGAGAACAAGAGGAAGAGGTCGTAAAGCCCCCATCCAGCTCCGACCAGATATCCAGCAACAACCGGCGATAGGATAGCGCCTGTCCGGCCAAGACCGGCGGCCCAACCAATACCGGTGGCGCGAATTTCCACGCTGTAAACCCGCGCCGCCAGCGCATACATGGCCGTAAAGGCGCCCTGCAGAAGAAGTCCTATTGCAAAGATCATCAAATTGAGCTGCTGCAGATCGGATACGCGGAAGAGGTAGAATTGCACCATTAAAAGCGCGCTCGCTGCGAAGAAAAATGCAATCGGTTTCGCAAGCTTCACCTTAGTGGTGATGAGACCGATCAGCACAATACCGATCACAGCGCCCATATTGTTGACGGTCAGCGCGAAAATGCCTTCCGATCGGGAATAGCCGGCGTCGACAAAAAGCGACGGGATCCAGGACAATTGAAAATAGAGCGTCAAGAATCCCAGGAAGTAGACCGACCAAAGACAGATCGTCGACCACCGAACGCCTGGCGCCATCAAGCTTCCAACATGGGCCGACGCCGCATCTTCAGACGGGTCCGGCTTAACCAGTTCCGTTACACCCTCGCGCTTCATCGCCCGAAGCGTCTTATTGATGCGCTCTAAATCGCGCTCCGGATTCTTGCCACGCGTCGCGAGAAACATAACGGATTCCGGCAAGGTGAAGTAAATCCCGACGCCCATAAGCAATGTGGCGAGACCGCCATAGATGAACAGCATCTCCCAGCCTTGGAGAGGGATAATAAAATCCGCGACCGGTCCAACAACCATGGCGCCAAAGGGGTATCCCATAACCACCAAGGTGACGGCGAGATTGCGGAATCGATCGGGAATAAACTCGCTAGCGATCGCAGCACCATTTGCAAAGATGATCCCGATACCGAGTCCTGAGATCACTCGAATCAGGATCATCAGAGTAATCGATTGCGGGATAAGACCGGTCACAATCATAGAAACGCCGATAAGCGCCGTGGCCGCCAAAATCAGTTTACGGCGGCCAAAAACGTCAGCGAGCGGGGCGAGGACCGCCGCGCCGATCGCCATGCCGACGAGCGCGGCGCTGAGGATCCAGCCTTTGTCCGCATCTGTAATGCCCCAACTTGCCGATATAGACGGCCCCGCGACCGACATGGCGACCACGTCGAAGCCGTCGACAAAATTCAAAAGGAAGCCGACCCCGACGACCTGCATCATCAACAGTGTGACAGGACCATTATCAATTTGGTCGCGAATGATCTGACGGCTTTGTACGGTCATGTGAGTCCCTGCAAATCGGAGGTTTCAAGCATGTCCACGCTTGCACATTGCAGGGCAGAACGAAGGTCGACGCCAGCGCGAGCGATCGACGACAAATGACAGTTGCGGCTCACAAGAACACCTCGCCTTCCATTAGCTTTCGGGCGGTTCTCACAAAGCCGGTGCGCAGAATATCCTGACCGTACCATTCCATCTCCACCGCGAGCTGTCCGGACGGGTGCTCCACGTTCTCGCGGCATGGCGACACAAGCGCTCGGTCCAATACGCTCGTGGCGACCGATCCCGGTAATGCGCAAGCGGCGACGACAGATGCGGCAGCCAGGACGCCGACGGATTGATGAACTCGATGTGGGATGAACATACGCGTATTGATCAACCCGCCAGAATTCGCAGGGCTCACGAGACACATTTTGGGAATCGTTTTCGACGCGACATCCCCCAAACCCATGACCTCGCCGGCTTTCAAACGGATGGCTTCAATTCGCGCCTTCAAACCGTCGTTAGATTCAAGGTCTGAGGCGTCTTCACGACCGCTCACGCCCAAATCCTCTGCGCGCATCAAGGCCACAGGCATGCCATTGTCGATCAGCGTCACTTCGACGCCATCTATCTCGTCGACCAAATTAGAGGTGGGCAAAAGCGCACCGCACTGCGCTCCGGCGGTATCGAAATAGGATTGCACGACAGGCGCATGACGACCTGGAACGCCGTCAATTTCAGTATCACCATGATAGGACACTTCGCCGCCGGGCGTTTGAACCTTCAAGTCGGCGCGAGACTTCGAATTCACCATATGAACACGAATAATCGTCTCGGCGTTTTGAGAGGCCGCCAATCCCTTTTCAATCGCGAACGGACCAACGCCGGACAGCATATTGCCGCAGTTCTGGCTCGCTGAAACCTCCCCGGTATCCGGTTGGATTTGCAGAAATAGATAGTCCACATCGCAATCCTCGCGCTCCGACGGCCCGACAATCGCGATCTTGCTTGTTAAGGGATGAGCGCCGCCCATGCCGTCGATCTGACGCTGATCGGGAGACCCCATAATCCGCTTCAACATATAATCGCGCACCGAGGTTTCGGCGGGAAGATCGCGCGCCAGAAAGAAGCCGCCTTTCGACGTGCCTCCGCGCATCCAAGTGCAGGGAATAGAGGCGCGCTCGGTAATCTGCGACTCATCAGACATATTTGAGTCCAGACGCTTTCAAGCGGTCCCGCATATCGTAAATGTCTAAGCCCAACTCGCCGGCGGCTAAGCGGTCCCGCTTGACCTGTTCGGCTTGCTCGCGCGCTACAGCCTTCTCAAGCACATTAGAGGCGTCTTCTCGCTTCACGACACACACGCCGTCATCGTCCGCGACAATGATGTCGCCTGCGCGGATGTAAGCGCCAGCGCACGTTATCGGGACATTGACAGAACCTAGCGTGTTCTTGACTGTGCCTTGTGCGAAGACGGCTTTCGACCAGACCGGAAATCCGATCTCCGTCAACTCACGCACATCCCGAACGCCGGCGTCTATGACAAGCCCTTTGCATCCGTGCGCCATTGCGGAGGTGGCGAGAAGATCGCCAAAATATCCATCAGAGCATGGGCTTGTCGGCGACAGCACGAGAATGTCTCCGGGACGCAGCTGCTCGATAGCTACATGTAGCATCCAATTATCGCCGGGAGGTGACGAAATCGTCACCGCAGACCCTGCGATGCGCGCGCCAGAGTAAATGGGACGAAGGTGTTGCCCGAGGAGACCTATGCGGCCTTGAGCCTCATGAACGGTCGAAACGCCGGCGGCGCCAAGCCCCGCAATGACGTCCGTATCCGCGCGCTCCACATTTTGCAGAACAACACCGCTCATATACTCCTCCACCCAGTTTTCCTTAGGGCTAGCAGATCGGACGTAAACGGTCGTATTCAGAGTTGCGCGCGCTATAAGAAAATTCTAACAAACTTGGATGAGCGATAAACTTCCCAACCTTAGGCATCTGGACGCGTTTGTGAAAATCTACGAGCTGGGCACGCTCGTCGCCGCCGCGAAGTCTGTTAACATAACCCAGCCGGCGATTACGCAGGGGTTGGCCAGACTAGAACAAACGATCGATTGCAAGCTTTTCGAGCGGCAAAGCGATGGGATGCAGCCGACCGACGGTGCGAGACTTCTCTATCCTCGGGCCGTGTCAGCTTTACGATATGTCGGTTCCAACCGGGTAACTCACACGCAAATGCGCGCCTTCGTCGCTATCGCAAAATGGGGCGGATACGCCCCCGCCAGCACCGCGACAGGACTTGCGCGCGCCTCGCTAAAACGCGCTGTCACCGATCTCCAAATCGCAATCGACAAAAGCCTAGTCACGCGAGTTGGCCGAGGCGTGCAATTGACAACGGTTGGAAAGCGGGTCGCGCGACGATTTCGATTGGCCATGAATGAGATCGAAAACGGCGTTGAAGAACTAGAGGGTCTAAAGGGCGTGGATGGCGGCCATATCGCAATCGGCGCCATGCCGCTCAGTCGGGCCCGGGTTTTGCCCAGCGCCATCGTCGAGTTTAAGCAAACTCGGCCGGCGGCGCATATCAGCGTCGCAGAAGGCAGCTATTTTGAACTTGTTGAGCCTTTAAGGAATGGCGAGCTCGACTTTGTGATCGGCGCCCTTCGAGATCCGCCGCCCGGAGCCGACCTGGTACAATCCGAATTGTTTGAAGATCTACCTGTCGTAGTGGCGCGCAGAGATCACCCCCTCCCAGAGAGGAAAGGACTCGTCGATATAAGAAAAATCGCAGAGTATGATTGGTGCATTCCCAAAATCGGCGCCCCGCTTCGCGCCAATTGGGAAAGAATGTTCTCCGGTCCCGGCCTATCTATCCCTAATATCAGCGTCGAATGCGGCTCCGTCATGACGATACGACAGATCCTTATGGGTACGAATTGTTTGAGCCTGCTGTCGCCCGATCAATTCGCCGTCGAGCTGGACGCAGGCCTGTTGAAAATCGTCGGCCAGGCGCCCGACTCTACGCGTCGCAAGATCGGCGTCACTCATCGAGAGGGTTGGCGGCCCACCCCGCTTCAGGACTCGTTTATCGCAACATTGAAATCCGTGAGCAGTTGCAGCAATAGGTCTTAAAAACTTATACCGATTATAGACTTCTGATTGGCGAAGCTTACAAGGGTGTGCGCCAATCGAATCATGGACCCGTCAGTTATTTTCCTCGGTTTTGGCGAAGCGGCGCAGACCTTTTGCGGCGACCCTGGCTGGCGCGCGAAATGTTCCGGCTATGACATTAAACTCGCCCAGCAAAGCACGCGTGGTCAAAAGCTGACGGAGTTTGAGAAGCTCGGCGTGGAGGCGTTAGACGATGTGTCCGACGCCATTTCGGGCGCCGACATCATACTGTCATTGGTTACAGCGGATGAAGCCGAAGCCGCCGCAAAATCGGTTGCGCGCTTCACAAAACCCGACGCCATCTATTTCGATATGAATTCCGTGGCGCCGCAGCAAAAAAGGGCGTCATCCAAGATCTTTGACGCCGCCGGCGCGCGGTATGTAGACGCCGCCATTATGGCTCCGGTTCAACCTGCGGCGTTGCGCGTGCCCATTCTGCTGAGCGGCCCAGGCGATGATACAGCTCGCCAAACCTTGTCGGAACTTGGATTTTCCAACGTCGACGTCGTGGGCTCAGACATCGGTTCGGCCTCAACGATAAAAATGGTCAGATCGGTGATGATCAAGGGAATCGAGGCATTAACCGCGGAGTGCCTCTTGGCGGCGAACGCCGCCGGCGTATCGGACGAGGTCCTTCAGTCTCTCGGCGATCAATGGCTTGAACAATCCAACTATAATCTGGAGCGCATGTTGGTCCATGGAGAGCGACGCGCCGTAGAAATGGACCAGGTTTGCGCAACGCTGGAAAACCTAGGCGTCCCACCTCTAATGAGCCGCAACGCAGCGACGCTCCAGCGCAAGCTCGGAGAGATCGGCCAAGGCGCCGCGCCTGATGATCTCACCGACAAGCTCAACAAGATCGCGAGACTATCGAAGGCCCCAGACGCATGACTTTGATTATCGATTGCCACGGGCATCACACCATCGCGCCCCAAAAACATTTGGACTATCGCGATCAACAAAAAGCGCACATTGCCGACCCGAGCTTGCCGCTACCGGGTCGGCCGGACATATCCGATGATGAAATTCGGGAGGGGATCGAATCCAATCAGCTCAACCTGATGGCGGCGCGCGGCGCCGATATGACGATCTTCTCTCCACGCGCGTCCCGCATGGAGCCGCATGTCGGCGATGAACCGATCGCAGTCGCCTGGTCGCAGTCGTGTAATGATTTGATCGCGCGCATCGTCGATTTGTATCCAGAACGGTTTGTCGGCGTCTGCATGCTGCCGCAGACGCCCAAGACGGATATGAAAGCCTCGATCGCCGAACTCAGAAGGTGCGTAGAAGACTTTGACTTCGTCGGCTGCAATTTGAACCCGGATCCGTCCGGCGGGCATTGGACGGCGGCGCCGCTGACAGACCCCTATTGGTTCCCTTTTTACGAGACCATGTGCGAGCTGGACGTGCCAGCCATGATCCATGTGTCGGGCTGTTGCAATCCCGCCTTTCACGCCACCGGTAGCTATTACATCGCCGCCGATACAAACGCGTTTATGCAATTTATCGAGGGCGATTTGTTCACGCGCTTTCCAGATTTGCGTTTCGTCGTGCCGCATGGCGGCGGCGCCGTGCCCTATCATTGGGGGCGCTATCGCGGTCTTGCCGACATGCTTAACCGGCCGGAACTGGATACGCATGTGATGCAAAACGTTTACTTCGACACCTGCGTCTATCATCAGCCCGGGATCGATCTCCTATTCGATGTGATCGACAAGAAGAACATTCTCTTTGGCTCAGAAATGGTCGGCGCTGTTCGCGGGATCGACCCGAAAACCGGGCATTATTTCGACGATACGAAACGCTATGTCGATGCGCTAAACCTGAGCGACCAAGATCGCCACGACATCTTTGAAGGCAATGCACGGCGCGTTTATCCGCGCCTGGATAAACGCCTCAAGAAAATGGGGCTGTGAGCATGCGCCAATCTCAACCTCTTTTCTTTCGTCCGCGACGGACAGACCCCACCCATCACATCCCCAAAACATGGAGCCAATCCACCATGGGCAAGTACACCAAAATGACGGCGTTCGCCGCATCTCTAATGATCGCGTCCTGTTCGGGAACAACCGTCGAGCAAAGCGAGACGACGCCGCCAGACGTTGAGACTGCGCTCAGCGACGCAGCCGAAGCTGGCGCGCCCGACATGGCGAAGCCAAGCGGCCCTCCTCCCTCCTTCATGAAGAAGGTGGATATGTCGGACATTGAAAATCAGCATTTGAACGTCGCCTACGCCGGCGATTCAGCCGCGCAAGTTTTGGACGTCTTCATTCCGGAAGGGGAAGGCCCCTTCCCGGCCGTTGTCCTGATCCATGGCGGTGCGTTTAAGATGGGCTCCAAAGAGATGGATTACGGCCATGCGCGCGCGCTGCTCGACAATGGCTATGTCGCGATCTCGATTAATTATCGGCTCAGCGGCGAAGCCGTATTCCCCGCTGCTGTTCACGACAGCAAGGCCGCGATCCGCTTTATCCGCGCCAACGCCGACACCTACAAAATCGACGCAGATAATATCGGCGCCTGGGGCGCATCCGCAGGGGGAAACCTTACCGCAATGATGGCGACATCGTCCGGCGATGCTTTCGCTGAAGGAGAGGTGGGCGATTATCTAGACACGTCAGCCGGCGTCGATGCGGCGATCAATTGGTTCGGCCCCATGAATTTCTCAACCATGGTGCCCGAAGGCCTCGAGCTCGGCTTTCAAGACTCTTACAATGTCGATTTGGAAAGCTCCTATATCGGCATGGATGCAATGGATCCGGCGAATATTGACGTCGTGACCGCCGCCAACCCCACCACATATCTCGACCCGTCGGATCCCCCGATTTGGACCGTCGTCGGCGATGCGGATCCGCTCATCCCCTACACCCAGAGCATCAATTTCTACGAAGCCGCCAAAGCCGCCATCGGCGAGGACAAAGCGACCTTCACAATGCTTGAGGGCGCCGGCCATGGCGGGCCGCAATTTGAAGACCCGGCGCTTTTGCAAAGCTCCGTCGAGTTCTTCGACAAATATCTTAAGGAATAGGCGAGCCAGTCGGGCCGCTAGAAAGAGGATCAGGGAGGGGCGCAGTCATGCAGTTTCATCTAAATGGATTTCATCCGGGCGACCCGGACATCTACAAGGTCGACGCATCCCGTCTTGATGAGGACAAAGATATTCCAGAAGAGGTCGATGTCCTCATCGTTGGCTGCGGTCCGGCCGGCTTAACTCTTGCGGCTCAGCTTTCGCATTTTCCGGAGATCAAAACACGGATTATCGAACGCAAACCCGGCTCTTTGGAGAAGGGCCAAGCCGACGGCATTTCCTGTCGATCCATGGAGATGTTTCAAGCCTTCGGCTTCGCCACAAAAATCAAACGCGAAGCGCATTGGATCAACGAGACCACATTCTGGAATCCCAATCCGGACAATCCCGATGAAATCCATCGCACCGGCCGCATTCAAGATGTCGAAGACGGCCTATCCGAGATGCCGCATGTCATTCTCAATCAGGCGCGCGTTCACGATCGGTATCTGGAGGTGATGGCGAATTCGCCGACGCGCCTGACGCCGAATTACTCGACGGAGCTCATCGAAGCGACGGTTGACGACAGCGCAAACGAGTTTCCCGTATCGATTACGCTTGGGCGCGTCGGAGAAGAAGGTCCGGACAAACAAAAACACGTTAGGGCGAAATATCTTGTCGGGTGTGACGGCGCGCGCAGCGCGGTTCGAAGGACGATGGGAAAAGAATTGCGCGGCGATAAGGCCAACCAGGCCTGGGGCGTGATGGATGTTCTGATCGATACGAATTTCCCCGACATCCGGCTCAAATCTCTCATCAAATCCGGCGGCGAGGGAAACATCATCATCATCCCGCGAGAAGGCGGCCATTTGGTGCGCATCTATGTGGAGATGGATGCGCTGTCCAAAGAACAGGAAGTCGTCCTCTCCGACGTTAAAGTCGAAGACCTCATCGCCGCCGCCAATCGAATTTTGAACCCCTATAGCATTGACGTGAAAAGCGTCGCCTGGTGGTCGATCTATGAAGTCGGCCATCGGCTGACGGACAAGTTCGACAATGTTCCCGTCGAGAAAATCAGCGAGCAAATTCCAAGAATTTTCATCTCTGGAGACGCATGCCACACCCACAGCGCTAAAGCCGGCCAAGGCATGAATGTCTCGATGGGCGACAGCTTTAATCTAGGTTGGAAGCTTGTATCCGTTCTGCTTGGCCGATCCAAGCCGGATTTGCTGCATTCTTACTCTGAAGAGCGCAAAGTGGTCGCCCAGGACCTGATCGATTTCGATCATGAATGGTCTCGCATTATCGGCGGCCCCGCCCAACTCGCATCGGCTGACAAGCCCACTCCGGAGTTTCAGAAGTACTTTGTAGAGCATGGCCGATACACAGCCGGATTGTCGGTGAAGTACAAGCCCTCCTTGATCACCGGCGCGTCAGATTGGCAGCATCTCGCCACAGGTTTCGACATTGGAATGCGGCTTCACTCAGCGCCCGTTGTTCGACTGATCGACGCAAAGCCAATGGAACTTGGCGAAATCGTCACGGCGGACGGCCGTTGGCGTCTGATCATCTTCGCAGACGCGGCAGACCCTCTAGACCAGACATCCCGATTTGCCGCGCTGAGCGACTACCTATCGATGAACCAGGACTCGCCCATCCTTAGGCACACGCCCGGCGATGCAGACTTTGATTCAATCTTCGATGTTTGCGCCGTGTTCCAGCAGCACCATCGCGAGCTTGATGCGATGCAGATGCCGGAGCTCTATCGACCGCGCAAAGGCGCGCTCGGCTTGCGCGATCATGAAAAGACGTTCTCACGCGATCCAAAACGGAGCGATGTCTTTTCGCTTCGCGGGATCGATCGGGATCAAGGCTGCATGGTTGTTGTACGCCCAGACCAATACGTCTCAACCATCTTGCCCTTGGACGCGTTCGACGATTTGGCCGGCTTTTTCGACGGCTTTATGCTGGCGGCCAAAAACTAGACCGGCATCGGCCTCAAGAAAGATCGCCGCCAAATCCGCAGTGCGCGAGTGTGCGATCGTAACCGTGTAGTTTTCCGCCAAAAACAGCAGCGCGGCGAGTTTACCGACGAGGATGACGGCCAGGGTCGGTTGCCCCGGCAAGGCCGCCGCCGCTTATGAGACGCTGAAGCGTACATCCGCGGCCACCGCTTTCACATCGATGATCTCGGCGCTCATAAACTCTCCCGCCATTCGTCTCAGAGCGCCGCTAGAACACGTTTGGATAAGCGCAGTAAACAATCACACGCTGCAGAACTCGGCCATAGCTCAGTTGGGAGAGCGCGTCGTTCGCAATGACGAGGTCGGCGGTTCGATTCCGTCTGGCTCCACCAATCGGAAACGTCAGACGCAGTCTGAAACATCGATTGAGGATCGATTTTAGGTGAAGATTGCCCTGGCAGGGGCGCGAAAACGCCCGGCTGACGCGGATCGTGGCCGATTTGGAAGTGGATAAGCTCATCCTAAAAGAGACGCTTGATTATCTAAAGCTGCAGAAGATTTCGAGGCCTGAAGCCTGCTGACCTGCGCCAGGCCGTGATCCATGTGCGCCAGAAGCTGTCACCTCAGGAGCGGCGGACTTGCCAAAAGGGTCGGCATGACGCGCTCGCATAGCCTCAAACTATGGACTGTCAAAAAGCCTGGCTCTTATTGCGAGCGAGCAGCCCAAGAGTCTCAGATCACCTAGCCCAAAAAACACTACCGTATTTGCAAAAGCCGACGCGCAATCGGCCGCGATTGACCGTTCTTGCGTCGGGGCCAAACCGGCATGTTAGGACGGTGGTTGCGCCGGAGCCTCGACGTCGAGGGGCTTTGGTTCTTCCACGCCGAACACAATGACCAATATCGCCACAATCGCGCTGCCCAGCATCAAGGTTGGCATAATTTCGATGCCATATGCGTTTGACGCGAAACCAGCGAAAGCTGGCCCGCCAGCGCCGCCTAGGATCTCAGCAATGCCGACCACCGTGCCTGTCGCTGACGTCGCAATGCGTTTCGGGACAGACGTGTTGATGAGCGGTCCAATTAACGTCGCCACGGTTCCAGATATCGAAAGCGCGTTGCAGAAGAAGGCCAGCGCGAGCAGAAACACGGACGACTCTGTGTTCGCCGACATCAGATACGGAATGCCGAAAAACTGGAATGTCATAGCGCCGCAAATGACTGGCTTGCGGCCGAATTTGTCCGACATGGCGGGAAACAGCAGCATTCCGACAAATCCGCCCACGCCGATCGAAGCGATGAGGAAGCTCATCACGGTCTGCGATACCTTGATGTAATCGATGAGAAAGCTGGGTGCGAAGGTCGTCTGCACAAACAGAGTCGTGAGAAGCGCGGTTAACGCAATGGCGCCGGCTAAGACGTTTCGGTACTTGAAAACCTCGCCGATTGACGGCTTCTGGAGTTGCGGCGCGGCCGCTCCGCCGCCGGCCATCGACGGCGTACGTTCAGGCTTAAAAACAGTGACGAGGAAATAGACGAAGATGAAACCGGGGATCGCCACCACGCCGAACACCCATTGCCATCCCGGCAAGATGCTGAGCAAGCCAATTGCAAGAACCGGCGCCAGCGCACGTCCGAACAGGGGCTGCGAGGTTTGAACGATCCCGAAATTGAGCCCGATCCGGCTAGGCTTAGAATTCTTGATGGTTTCGCTGATGCTCGGCGGAATGAACGCGCCTTCGGCGGCGCCCATAAGCGCGCGGATAATCATTAAGCTTATGAAACCGCCCGCAAGGCCTGTGAAGGCGACCATGGCCGAGAAGATAATAGCCGATGTGACCATTACGGTTTTGCTGCCGATCCGATCCGCCAAATTGCCGGCGACGAATGACGACATGCCCCAGGTCAGCGCAAGGATCGCAGAAATCAGGCCAAGTTCGCCATAGTCCAAGCCCAGATCTGCGGCAATGGTTGGGAAGAGCGGAAACAGGATGAACCGGTCGAGGCTAACCAAACCATAGCCGACAAACATAAGAGAGATAATTTTATACTCGTAGCGCGTGTCCCACGCTTCGGGCGTCTGCGCATTTTGAGCTTTAGATTGGTCCACGCCTATATCCCTCCCGAAAGGCAGCCTTGGTCCTAGTGTCCTAGCACTTAGCTCTGCTGTCACCACTTTGGGATGTCAGCATATGGGACGACCTTAGGTGACGCTATCGTCAGTTCCCTCAGCGTATAAAGCACAAAAAACGCGCAATAGTTGCGCGCTTCTTGATCATTGTGCACCGGCCTTCTGCGAGTATGCATTTGGCTCTGTGTTCTGAAAAAGTATGCTTTGACCGGGGAAATAATTATGGAATTGAAGCAGGCGGTTCTTGAAAGAAGATCGGTGCGAGCCTTCACGTCGGCGCGTCTGTCGGAAGAGGATCTGCGAGACTGGCTGACCGCTGCGCAGCGCGCGCCTTCCGGCGGCAATATGCAAGGGTGGGAAGTCATTGCTTTAACAGGCGCGGCATTGGATGAAGTGACGCAATTAGCTATGTCGCGTGCGCCCGTCGTTATGCCTGCGGGCGAAGAAACCGATCGCCCCGTCTATCCTGAAACGCTTTGGGAGCCCTATGGCAGCCGCCGCCGCCGGTCCGGCGAAATGATGTATGAGGCGCTGGGGATCAGCCGCGAAGACGTCCAAAAGTTCAATATGTGGCGCAGCAATAATTTCCGCTTCTTCGGCGCGCCGGTTGGTTTGCTGTTCGTGATCGATGAGCGCATGGGTCACGGCCAATGGGCGCATATGGGAATCTTTATGCAAACCTTGGCGCTGCTTGCCGTTGATCGCGGATGGGGCACATGCATGCAAGAAGCTTGGGGCATGCTTCGACCTAGCTTGAAGGCGCACCTAAAGCTGGACGACAGTAAAATGATCTATTGCGGAATGGCGGTCGGTATCCCCGACATGTCGCATCCGATCAACAATTACCGGTCGGAACGCGCCAGCGTAGATGAGGTTGCGGATTTCCGCGGCTTCTAATCGTTAGTCAAAGAAACATAAGGGCGGAGGAGACATATGATTTTCGAAAGAAGAGCGTATACGCCCCGCCCCGGTAAAGGGCGCCTATTTTTTGAAGCTCAAGAACGAACAGGCTATCCGAAAAATCCACTCTGGGATCATAAAGTTTCCTATTTCAACGCTTTGTCGGGTCCAACTGACCAGATCGTCCATTATTGGACGTATGAAGATTTAGGCGAGTGGCAGGCGACGTACGACGTCGTCTACAGCAATGAGATGGTTCAGGAATACCTCGGACACGTCCGTCCCCTCTTTCTAAAGCAGGGTTATGAGTTTTTCGCGCCGGCGCCGATTGAACAGCTCAGCCCCTATTTCAGCGATGACAAAAGATGGACGGTCGGCGACCCCCCGATCGCCGATTTTGAGGAGCAACCCGAGCTGGTCGTTGAAGAGCAGATCATAAGCCTCAATCCCGGCGCTTTACCGGATTATTGGGAGGCTTATCGCGCTCATGGATTGGCTGCGACGCAGGACATATCCGAAAGCCTGATCGGCGTATTTCGAACACTGCTCGGAACCCAGTACCAAGTGCTGATTTTGCGTTGGCACCAAAACCTCTGCCAGATGTCCGCAAGCAACGCTGCGCTGCGCCAATCATCGGCCTGGCAAGCTTTTCAAGACGCCATCACGCCGATGGTGTCCGAGCAGCACACGCAGATCCTCTCGCCTTGGGCCGTTCCTCAGATGGCCCCGCTTTTCTATAAAGGCGTCAGCTGATCCGATATCGCCGATTGGTGGTCCATAAAGGCGCGCCACATCGCTTGGACTTTTCCGGAACGATGCAAGTCGACATGCGTCGTTAGCCACAGTGGAAGCAGCCAATCCTTTTGTCCGGGCATGATCTGTTGAAGATCGTCATCCAGGCTGGCCATATAACTATCCATAATGCCGATGCCTAGACCGGAGCGCACGGCCTCAATCAAAACGCTTGCATGCATAGACGACACCGAAATCTGGGTCGGTCCAATTCGTTCGATCAGCCAGTTTCTGAACGACCAACGCGCTTCCGGATCAGACGAAACAACAAACTCGTGCCCAGCAAAATCCGATATGCTTTTCGGGGCGCCTTTCCGCTCAATATAGGAGGTGTGGGCGTAGAAATTCATTCCGATCTTGCCATAGGGTTTCACCACATAGTCCGGATGCGCCGGCTTACTGCCTATCCGCAGCGCAAGATGCGCTTCGCCATACTCCAGCTTCAGATTTTCACGACTTTCAATAACGTTGACGCGGTAATTGGGGTTTTCCGCGCGGAACGCCGCAATAGGTTTCCAGATCAACGTACTTAGCGGCGAAGGCGCGGTTACGAAAATTTCTTTACCGATCTGTGCGTTCTCATTTGAGATACGGCCCGACAAGTCGGTGATAAGATCTTCGGTTTTCTGCGCGACCTGCAGAACTTCCTGACCGACATCCGTTAGCGTGTAACCGCGCTTGTGTCGGATAAAGATGCGCGCGCCGATCGCGTCTTCCAACACTTCGATCTGACGATTGACGGTTGCGCGATGCACGCCAAGCGCCTCAGCCGCAGCGCTTACCGTTCCATGTTTGGCGACCTGATAGACCGTTCGTAGTTCGGACCATTTATCCATAGTCTTTTGCTACACGAAACGGCGAAATTGCAAAATGGGCTTTAAACGGCGACAGATCGCCGAGACCGATGAGACTTATGCGGCGCACTTCTCTACGGCGTCGTTAAGGTCTTGCAACATTGGATTGCCCTCAGAAAAGAGGATACCAATGGCCTCGCGAATTTCGGGGTTGTGCCAATCGACGATGGCGGAGGCATAGCTGGGGCGTGCGCTCAAACGCCGCCAATAAGGGCCGACATTGGGGATGCTGGGATGATCCAGAACATCAACCAAGTGCAGATCGTCGAGCCGGTGGAAGGCCGCCATCAAAGAGATGTCGACTTGAGAAAACTCGCCTAAGAGCCAATCGCCGTCATGGCTGGCGAGCTGGCGATCGACGCGGATAAGACCCTCCGCCATGCCATCGCGCGATTTTGCGAGCAGGGAGGGCGGAAAACCTGCGATCCGCGCCATGATGAAGCCGAAGCCGCGCTGCCTAATCGGGTGTCCCACATAGGTCTTGATGACATGAAGAATTGGCTGACGCTTCAGCATGAAACTGAGAAGCGGCGCGCTTAATCCGGCGACCGACGTGCCCATCGTGGCGCCGATTTCTTGGTCGTTGCGCAAAGAACTTTGAAAAATCCAGGATTCGAGTTCTTCCCTTTTTTGAGGATCATCGGGCCAGAGCTTGGTGCCAGCCTGTGGCAACAACTCGTCGACATACTGAATAATCTCATAGGAATCATAAACCGGCGAGCCATTGTGCACCAAGGTCGGCACGATGCCGTTCGGATTGATCTTCCGATAAGCCGGCTTGAGATTCTCACCTTTCATCGTCAGATCCGACAGTTCGATGACGTGGCTGGTATAGTCCAACTGCTTTTCAGCGAAAGCGACGCGCACCTTCTGCGAGCAGAGGGATTCTGGATTGTGGTAGACTTCGAACTTGTGGTCGGACTTTTCCACGATGAGATCTCCTGTTTTTGCAGACCTGCTGCACAGCGCGCGGGAGGTGTCAAGCGAGCAAGCGCCTGACTTGTCAGCCGCGCGCCAACCCGATCTCCGCCTGGCGAGGGTCGCGTTGGGACGCGTTAATTCGTCGGGATGGTCAAAATAGGGTTCGGCGCGCCTGTCTCTTGCTGCGCCATTAGAACGAGCAAGGATAAGGTGGATAGCGTCGACTTGCTGCCAAAATCCGTGTCGTCGATATAGAACCAGTAATCGCGAGTTTTAGTGGCGGCGAAGGCGTCCTTCGGCTTAGATTTGGAGTGGCGAACTGTAAACGGGATCAGCGCCTTTCGTTCGTTTAGCGATGGACTTTCAAAGGCGCGTCCGTTTCGCAAATGCTCTTCCGGCGGCTGAACCGCGAGCGAGAGCAGCCCCATGACCTGCAATACGGATTGCGTTTGAACAAGCAGCTGGTCCGGCTGCGATCCAATGCGGCCATACACCAACCCGTATTGCGTGCGCGATTTATCTAACGCAAGCAGTTCGCGCAGGCGCGCCAGCGCTGCGTTAGCGTCCTCGTCGCGCGTCGTTGTTTCAAGCCATAGCACGGGGGCTAGCCCGGGTGCGTCCTTTCCGCTTGGCGCCTGCATCCGGAAATCGAGCGCGCCTTTACGCTGCAACAAATCTATCAATTCGATGATTTCACGGAACTCGGCCGACAGGCTCGTAAAGCCGGTCTCCAAATCACCTCCGACGGCGCTTAGTCCATTGATCGACCGTACCGACAAACCGAGGATCGCTGATGAGGACCACCCGCTATTAATCAAAAAGAAGATCGCCGAGGGCTGCATCGGCATGATTAGGCTCTCGAAATAATCAGCTCCGCTGACAGGCGAAAAGGTGACGGTCGGCCGGTCGATATAACGCCGGGCGCCGCCAATGAAGGTCTCGGTGTCGTCATCGGGAAAGACCTCCGTATCGATCGTCGTTTCCACTTGATAGCCAGCGACAATCTGTTTGAGCGACAATAAGGTGGGCGTCTCGCCATACCGCAAATTGACGATGGATCGGAGCAATTCCTCACGCTCCGCCTCAGCGAGACTTTTGGAATACTCCGCCTGGTCGCGCGCAAGCGCTTGCGGCCCCGGGCTGGCGCAACCGCTCGCCAAGAGCGCGGCGGCTAGACCCGCTGGAAAAGCTCTTAGAAACATCGCCTTTGGTCTGTCCCCATGCTTAGCGGCGCGAACGCATTCGCCATCCTCACCGTAATAACCTTATAGAGCATTATTGGCGAAGTCTCGCTAGAGCCGGCGGCCGGGGGACAATTGGCTGGCGGCGTCGACAATGGCGGCGGCGTCGATTTGAAAATGCTGGTAGAGATCGGCGATCGTCCCGGTCTGTCCAAAATGTTCGACGCCGAGCGGGACGTTTTGATGACCTTTGACGCCGCCAATCCAGGCGAGTGTCGCCGGATGACCGTCCGTCACCGTGATTAACGTCGCGTCGCGACTAATCGGCGCGAGCAATCTTTCGATCTGGCTGGTTGCGTCCTTATTTCCTCGTGCGCGGGCGCGGCGCGCCGCCGTCCAGCCGGAGTTAAGGCGGTCCGCCGAAGTGACCGCCAACACGCCGATATCGCGCCGTCCATTTCCGATCAGGCCGGCCGCCTCAATCGCTTCCGGCGCAACGCAGCCTTGATAGGCGATCACCAGCTCGCAATTCGGGCCGGGTGGCCGAAGCCAGTAAGCGCCGTCAATGACGCCGCGCTGAAAGTCTTTGTCGTCCCGCGACGCTACGCCCAATTGCTCCAAGGGCCGCGTGGTGAGGCGCAGATAGACCGATCCGCCGGTCTCGTCGCGCAGCCAAGTGCGTTCGTCCGGATCCCCCTCCCCATCGCGTTGCAGATAGTCGAACGCCCAATTCATGATGATGGACAATTCATCCAGATAAGCCGGTTCGAACGAAACCAAACCGTCCTGGCTCATGCCGATCAATTGCGCGCCGACGGATTGGTGCGCGCCGCCCTCGGGCGCGAGCGTCACGCCGGACGGCGTGCCGACAATGATAAAGCGCGCATCCTGATAGCAGGCGTAATTCAGCGCATCGAGGCCGCGTGCTACGAAGGGATCATAGACCGTACCGATCGGGATGAGCCGTTCGCCGAAAAGGCTGTGCGACAGGCCAGCCGCACCCAACAGCAAGAAGAGGTTCATCTCGGCAATGCCAAGTTCGATATGCTGCCCCTCGGGTGAAAAGCTCCATTTCTGGGCGGAGGGAATGCGTTGCTCGCGAAAGGTGTCGCCTTTAGTGCGCCGCGCGAACAAGCTCCGCCGGTTCACCCACGGGCCCAAATTGGTCGAAGCGGTCACGTCTGGCGAGGTTGTCAAAATACGGTCCGCGATCGGCGCATTCGATTTGGCGAGCCCGTCCAAAATTTTGCCGAAGCCCGCCTGCGTTGAGAGTACGCGGTCGTCCAAAAAAATCGGACCGGGCGGATCGATGACGGGCGCGGAGAAGCGCCGGGTTCCTTGTTTAAAGAACGCCGCGTCGTTGAGAAACGCTTGGACCGCATCCGGGTCGTCGATGGCGGCGAGCTTTTCCCATTCCGCGCCTTTCGGAACGCCCATGTGGATTTGAAACTCATCCATTTGGGCCTTGGTCATGAGGCCTGCATGATTGTCCTTGTGTCCGGCGAGGGGCGTGCCCCATCCTTTAATTGTGTAGGCGAGGAAAACGGTCGGCTGGTCGTCGTAGACCGCATCAAAAGCTTCGACCAAGGTTTCCACGCACTGACCGCCAAGATTGCTCATAAGCGCGGATAAGTCTTCGTCGGAACGCTTGTCTAGCAATTCGGCGACAGGGCCTTGATCGCCGATATCGTCCATTAATCGCGCGCGCCAGGCTGCGCCGCCTTGATAGGTTAGCGCGGAATAATCATCATTCGGGCAAGATTGGATCCAGTCGCGCAAACGATCGCCGCCTGGCTCTTCAAACGCTGCGCGCTGCAGAACGCCATGACGCAGCACAATCGTGCGCCAGCCAAAGGCTTGGAAAATCGCCTCGATCTTCTCCCACAATCCTTCGTGGACAACGCCGTCTAAGCTTTGGCGATTATAATCAATGACCCACCAGGTGTTGCGAAGATCATGCTTCCAACCTTCTTGAAGGCATTCATAGACATTGCCTTCATCCAGCTCGGCGTCGCCGACCAGCGCGACCATTCGGCCGAGCGGTCGATCATCTGACCAGGTTTTCTCCGCAAGATAATCCTGCACAAGCGAGGCGAACGCCGTCTCCGCCACGCCCAGCCCAACTGATCCGGTGGAGAAATCGATGTCATCCACATCCTTGGTGCGGCTGGGATAGGATTGCGCGCCGCCATACCCTCTAAAATTCTCGATTTTCTCCCGGCTCTGCCGCCCCATCAGATATTGGATGGCGTGGAAGACCGGCGAGGCGTGGGGCTTAACCGCCACTCGGTCCTCTGGCCGCAAAACATGAAAATAGAGCGCCGACATGATGGACACCATTGATGCGCACGAGGCCTGGTGTCCGCCGACTTTGACGTCTCCCTCGCCCTTCTCCCGCAAATGATTGGCGTTGTGCACCATCCATGACGAGAGCCAGAGGAGTTTCTGTTCGAGGGATTTCAAATGCGCCAATTGGGACATGTCGCGCGGCCTTCCTGTCGGTCAGATCCATTGGCGGACAGCATACAGGACGCCGCGAAGCGTTTCTGGCCATTTACAGGCTAGAAACGCCTATTTAAAGCCCATATAAACTACTGTTATAAATAAATAGAGTGATTTTCACTATGCATGACGAGATTGACATCCGAATTATGCGTGCGCTGGCGGAAGACGGCCGTATGAGTATTTCAGATCTCGCCGACAAGATAGGACTGTCGCAAACACCCACCGCAAAGCGGGTCCGGCGTCTGGAAGAGTCAGGCCTGATCACCGGTTATCAGGCCCAACTCAGCGAGGCCTTGCTAGGCGGTGCGCTGACGGTTTTCACCTGGGTGTCTTTGGTCGATCAGAAACGGGAATCTTTGACCGTGTTCGAACACTCCATGGCGGCCTCGCCGGAAGTGATGGATTGCTATTTGATGACCGGCGATGCGGATTACCTATTGCGGATCGCGGTCGACAATCTGGAAGAGTTTGAGCGTTTCCTGACCGAGCGCGTCTCCAGCTCGGACAAAGTCTCCAGCATCCGCTCCAGCTTTGCGCTAAGACCCGTTGCGCTGAAACGACGTCCGCCCCTCCTATCTCGCTAGGTCTCGGCCAATACCGCACCAAAATGTTAGTTGCATTATAAAACCACCATCGGTAAGGTTTTATTATGCAACCAAAATCTTTCTCCGACATGCAATGCTCCATCGCCCGCACGCTGGAGCTGGTCGGATCATGGTGGTCTTTGCTCATCATTCGAGACGCGATGATGGGCGCACGACGCTTCAAGCACTTCGAAAAATCCCTCGGCATCGCCAAGAACACGCTGACCAGCCGGCTGACGCAATTGGTCGACGCCGGGATTTTGAAGAAGGCGGCGGCCGCAGATGGGGCCGGCTATGAAGAATACGTCCTCACCCCGAAAGGGCGGGATCTCGCCCCGGTCATGATTGCGCTGGCCCAGTGGGGCGACACATGGGCCATGCATGAAGACGGGCCGACTTTCGCCTTTGTCGACGCGGAAACTGGCGAAAAAATTCCGCGCGTCTTGCCACGGCGCGAAACGGGGGAAGTCATGTCACGCGGCGAGTTTCGCATCGAGCGGCTTGCGGCGTCGGCTAGCAAAAAAGACGCAGGCGATTAGGGAGACAAGCGTATGCGGTTCGAAGGCAAAACTGTTTGGATCACAGGTGCGTCCTCCGGTATTGGCGAAGCGGTGTCGCGCGCCTTTGCAGCGGAAGGCGCAAACGTCATTTTGTCAGGCCGGCGGGTCGAAGCGCTCGAAACTGTCGCGGCCCAAACCGAAGGGGATACGCTCATTCTTCCCTTCGAAGTCACAGACTACGACACACTTCCGGATTCTGTTGATGCGGCTTGGGAGTGGAAAGGCCGCATCGACATTCTAGTCAACAATGCCGGCGTCAGCCAGCGCAGCCTCGCCATCGACACGGCGCCGGAAGTCTATCGAGATTTGATCAATATCGATCTGATCGCGCCGATCTGGCTGACCCAATTGCAATTGTCCCGCATGGCCGCAGCCGGCGGCGCGCATATCGTCGCCATCAGTTCATTGGCCGGCCGTATCGGCTCGCCGCTGCGCACGGCTTACAGCGCGGCCAAGCATGGCCTTATCGGATATATGGACGCGTTGCGCTCGGAAATGGATACGCTGCACAATATCAAAGTCACCAATGTTTTGCCTGGCTCCGTCTCCACGAATGTATCCCGCAATGCGCTGACCAAGGATGGATCTAAGCGCGGCCGGTCCGACAAGCAGATTGAGCAAGGCGACGATCCGATGGATTGCGCGCGCGCAATCATCGACGCGGTCGCGGCCCAGACGCCTGAGATCATCTTCGCTAAAGGGCGAGAGTTTGAGGCGACCAAGCTGCGTCATGACAATCCCGACGCCTATTTCGACCTCATCGCCAGCGTCGGCGCGAAAGCGGCGAAGCGGCATTCCGAAGAAACGGCAGATTAAGAAACCACGCGGAAGGCGGGAGGAGGCGACGTTATGATTATTTGCAATTGCATAGTGCAGGCTGGGCAGGTGTCTGCAGATATGGAGGCCGCGCTTCGCGCCGATCTGAACGATTTCGCACAGCGATCCTTCGGCGCGCCGGCGCAGATCAATTGGATCGCCATTCCTGAAGGAAGCGGGTTTACAGCCGGGACCCCCTCCACCTCATCTGTCGTGACAATGCGCGCGAACGCGCCGCTTGAGCAGGCTCGCCGCGTGAGCCTGCTGACCGAGCTTTGCGACCTTTGGATCAAACAAACCCGGTGTTCGTTGGATGAAGTGGTGGGCGTCGTCGCCGACCCGCAACCGGCTTAGGAGAAAGACATGCCGCTCTACATGTGCAACGCCGCCAAGGGCACCATCGACGATGACGCAAAATCGAAAATCGCCGCCGACATTACCCGCATTCACTGCGATGTCACCGACGCGCCGCCTGTTTTCGTCCACGCCTTCTTTTTGGAGAACGCGCCGCATCCACCTCTCAAACAAAAATCCGTGAAGCTGCTCGGCAGCATCAGGGCGGGCCGTACAGACGCGCAAAAGCAACGGATTGTCGACGAGATCCGCCAATCCATTCACGCGCATACAAATCTTCCGCTGGAAGACATTGAAGCGGTCACGATAGACACGCCCGCAAGCTGGGTGATGGAAGGCGGCGATATCTTCCCCGAGCCCGGCGAAGAAGCGGAATGGATAAAAGCGCATGAAAACAAATTGGCGTCCGCAAGTTCGACCTAGCCGGCGCATACTTCGCCGTCCATAGTACGCGCGGGTTAGGAGGCCAATATGTCGGAAACCGTAATCATCCTTGGCGCGGGCGCGTCAAAAGGCATTGGCGGCGCGCTCGCCAGGCGCTTCGCAAAGGAAGGCCATCACGTCATCGTCACTGGCCGAACCGAGGAGAAGATGACGGCCTTGGCGGGCGAGCTGACGTCGGCCGGCGCATCGGCCGAGGGCATGAAGGTCGACGTAACGTCAGAGTCGGACCAAGACGCGCTGTTTGCGCACGCGGCGACGAAGGGGCCTCTCGCGGCCGTTCTTTTTAACGCTGGCAGCAATGATCTCATTTCGTTCGAAGACCTGACGCCCGAGACTATGGAGAGCTTTTGGCGCATTGGATGTTTCGGCGCGTTCCTGACGGCGAAGCGGGCGATTCCCATTCTTACCAAACAAGGACGCGGGAGCCTATTTTTCACCGGCGCGTCCGGATCGCTGAGAGGCCGGCCTAACTTTATGCATTTCGCGATCATGAAGGGCGGCTTGCGGATGCTCGCGCAATCCCTGGCTCGCGAATACGGCCCCAAGGGCGTCCATGTGGGCCATTTCATTATCGATGGCGTTGTCGAAGGAGACATGGTGCGCAACCGGATCGGCGAATATCTGGACGCGCTGGGCGAAGATGGCAGCCTGTCGCCCGACGCCGTCGCGGACGCCTTTTGGTATTTGCACCAACAGCCGAGATCGGCGTGGACGCACGAGCTGGAGCTGCGTCCCTTTAAAGAGACCTGGTAGAGTGAGACCGCTGTCGATCAAACTATCGCGTGACCGCCGAGTTGGGCTGGATCTAAAGCGGGTCCGCCCATAACTCGACGTCCGAATAGCCAATCCATGCGTTAGTGTTTGGCCCGCACACCCAAATCAGCGAACAGCGCACAATAATTTGCAATCTTGCAAATTTATCAGATTGTTTTTCGCTCCATATCGAATACAACGGGGGTTAAAGATAAGGAGAAACGCCGCGTG
>JBCCMB010000002.1:0-63168 GCA_039026555.1 Pseudomonadota bacterium | reverse complement strand
CGCTTTCGCTTGGCCGATCAGCTTTGAATCACGATTGCGGGCTTGTTCCGCGTCCTGCTTTTCGGTGACGGCGGCGCGCACCGCTTCGTCCAGAGCGAGGATCTCATCCACGACATCGCCGGAGCCTTCGGACCGGCGGTTCCAGCCCGTGCGATAGGTCTCTTTGTCGGCTCGAATGGCGCGAATGTCGTGCATGAAACTCTCCGGATCGTCGCGAAGGCGTGGCATAGCATGGCCGATCCGCTTGTCACCCTTTTATGGCGACAAAGGCCGATACGCTCTACGGCTCGGCCGCAGCTTCCGCCTCGCGCTTCTTGCGGCCGCGTTCTATGAGCCATGCGGCGATCACGCCCGCCTCGAAGAGGAGATAGACCGGCAAGGCCAATGCGGTCTGGCTGAACGGGTCTGGAGGCGTCATCAGCATCGCCATCGCGAAAATGCCGACAATGGCGTATTTCCGGCCGCTTCTCAGGCCGGCCGACGACACGATCCCGGCTTGCGCCAAGAGCGACAAGACGATGGGCAGCTGGAACGCCATGCCGAACGCCGTCAGCAGGCGCAAAGCCAGCGACACATATTCATTCGCCTTGGGCAGAAAGGTCACTTCCGCCGCCATACCGGCGAATTCCTGCGAGAAGGCGAAGCGCATCACAAAGGGCAAGACGATAAAATAGACGAGCGCCAACCCCGCCGCGAACAGGAAGGGCGTCGCCACGAGATAAGGAATGATCGCGCCGCGCTCATTCTTGTAGAGACCGGGCGCGACGAAGCTGTAAACCTCCCACGCCACATAAGGAAAGGAGACGGCGATCCCGACGAGAACAGCCAAGCGCAACTTGATGAACAGGACTTCCAGCGCCGAAGTGAAGATCACTTCGACCTCTTCGGCGGACCGCCCGCCGGCCATGGCCGCTTCGCTGAAGGGGACCAGTAGGAGATCAAGCAGATATTCGGAGATAAAGAACCCGCCCACCGCGCACAGCGCAACGGCGATCATCGCGCGCATCAACCGCGTGCGAAGCTCTTTCAGATGGGATTCCAGAGGCGCGCGGCTGGCCTCAACCTCGTCCAACTCGTCAGTTTTAGGGACGATCGCGCCGGCTTCTTCCGCGCTCACGAATTTGTCTCCGCTTTGTGCGGTTGAGGGGTATCAGACGCCAATGGCGTCATCTCGCCGTCGGTCGGATCCTCGGTGTCCGGGGCGTCCGAGTTCGGGGCGTCCGCAGCCTGTGTTTCCGGCTTTACAACGGGCGCAGCCGCCGCACGCGCTTCTTGCGCAACCTCGCCGCTGGTCTGCTCAAGATCGGTTTTGAGCTCATCCAGCCCGGATTGTTTCTTCAGGCTCTCAACTTCCTTGCGCAGCTCCTGCAGCTCGGCCTGTCGGCCAATCTCATCGAAGCTTTGCCGAAACTCCCACGCCAACGCGCGCGCCTTGCCCGTCCAACGGCCGAGCTTGCGCATCATCAATGGCAAATCGCGCGGACCGAGCACGACCAGCGCCAACATCGCCAACAGCAACATTTCCGAAAAGCCGATTTGCGGCATCATGGCCGGCAGCCTCTCATACGATTGGGGGAACAGCGATCAGCGGCGCACGTAACGCGCGGCCTCACGCCTTGGTCGTATCCTCAGCCTTGGTCGTCGCGGTTGCGTCGATCGTGTCGCCTTGATTGATCGGCTTCGGATCAGCAGGGGCGTCTTCGTCCTTTAGGCCCTGGCGAAAACTTTTCACGCCCTTGGCCATATCGCCCATGAGCGCAGAGATTTTTCCACGACCGCCGAAGAACAACAGCACCAACGCCAAAACGATGAGAAGCTGTAGAGGATGTATGCCGCCTAGGCCCATTGAGGCGCTCCATAATCACGAATTTCGACAATTATATCACATTTAGGGCGTTCACGCCCACGCCGCAAACGCTTGTCACGCATCCTGGTCCGGCGCTCCGTCGAAATCCGGCAAGAAGTCAGTATGAAAGTCAGGCGCCTCATTTGGCGGCGTATCTAGCTCAATCGGGTCTTCATCCGCGTCTTCACCCTGTGCAACAGGCATCTGGAAACTCGCCGGAATATCGGAATTAAGAAGGCCCGCCGCCTTCAAATCATCCTTGCCCGGCAGGGTATCCAAGCTTTCCAATCCAAAATGCACGAGGAAAGCGTCCGTCGTGCCATAGGTGACCGGCCGCCCAGGCGTTCGCCGACGACCGCGCACGCGCACCCACCCCGCCTCCATCAACACATCCAACGTTCCTTTGGAGACGGCGACGCCGCGTACGTCTTCGATTTCCGCGCGAGTGACAGGCTGGCAGTAAGCAATGATCGCGAGCGTTTCCAGCGCCGCCTTCGACATGGCGCGCTGTTCTTCGCGCGTTTCTTCGAACAAAAACGCCAAATCGGTCGCCGTTTGGAACCGCCATTTTCCGGCGATTTCCACCAACGCCACACCGCGGCCCTCATACAGCGCCTTTAACCGCATCAGCACGTCGCCGACATTCGCGCCCGGCGGCAGGGCTTCGGCCAAGGTCCGCGCGTCAACCGGATCGGGCGAGGCGAACAACACCGCCTCGGCACGCCTGATCGCTTCCTCATAGATTGTCGCTGGGACCGTCGCCGGGACTGTCGCCGGGACCGTCGCTGGGGGCGGCGCAGGCGCCGTCGGGAGCGGCGTGATCTCAGCGTCCGGGCGTGGTGACGGCGCAGCCGCCAAATCCGATTGCGCGCGCGCATGCGCTTTAGACAATTTGGCCACGGCGTCGCGGATATCATTCAAAGCGTCGGGCCCCGCCGGCGCCAGATTGGGATTGTCGGTCATTCCGCCGCCTTCCGCGTATCGCTCTTAACGCCCGCACGACGTACATAAACATCGGACAAGGGTGCGTCCTGGCGCATATCCACCGCCCGATCGCGCGTCAATTCCAGCGCTGCCGAGAAGAAACTCGCTAGGATCGACTTGGCTGGCGTCTCCGGCTCCAAATCTATGGGTGGGGGCAGATCCCTGATCGGCTCCCAATTGTCCAAGCTCGGCGCAACCCCCTTCAGACGCTGACGCGCCGCCTCCAAGGCAAGCACAGGCGGACGCTGCACGACATGCGATTGGGTCTTGGCCTTACGCTCGTAAATGTTCGCGAACGAGGTCATGACGTCGTATAATTCCGTGTTGAATTTGCGGGTTTTGACGATCTTCGGCCGCTCTGGCGCGCCGCGCGTAAAGACGTCGCGTCCGCTCACATTGCCGGCTTGAAGCGCCTGCATCGCATCGCGCATGGCGTTGAGCCGCGCCAAACGGAAGGCCAAGCGCGCCGCCATGCCCTCTCCGTCCGGCTCGTCATCGACAATCGTCTCCGGCTTAGGCAGCAGCAATCTGGACTTCAGATAGGCCAGCCATGACGCCATTAGGAGATAGTCGGCCGCTAAATCGACGCGCTTGCTTTTCGCCTCAAGGATGAAGGCGAGGTATTGCTCCGCCAGCTCCAAGATCGAGACGCGCAACAAATCAACTTTCTGCTTCCGTGCGAGCGCCAGCAACAAATGCAAAGGCCCCTCAAAGCCTTCAATGTCGACGAGAAACGCGTCTTCTTGGTCCGCGTCCTCTGCTTTCGCGGCGGCGGCGTCCAGTGCGGCGTCTTGGATCAGCGCGCTCAAACAGTCATCCCTTCGGTCTTCGCCAACAACGCATCAAAGCGCGCCCTTGCGTCGATTTTGTCTATCCCGTGCGGTCGCCGCGCAGCCGTCTCCGCTTTGTCCGCACGCCGCAGGGCGTCTCCGCCAAGCTCCGGGCAGGCGTCTGAAACTTCAATCATTTCCTGCAAAATAGCGTTCGGATCCGTCTCAAACCCGGCGCAATGAAGCGCCACATCGCACCCGGCGCCTAAAGATCGGACAACGCGATCCGACAGCGCGCCGCCAAGCGCCTTCATGCCCAAATCGTCGCTCATCAGCAAACCATCAAAGCCGATTCGCGTGCGAATCACGTTCTGAATCACAGTTTTAGACACCGTCGCCGCGACCCCAGGATCGAACGCGTCATAGGCGATATGGGCCGTCATCGCCATTGGCGCGTCATTCAGCGCCGCGAACGGCGCCATATCTGCCGCCAATTCAGTCTCGTCCGCCGCAACAACCGGCAGCGCCTCATGGCTATCTAATTTCGCCCACCCATGCCCCGGCATGTGCTTAATCACCCCCGCCACGCCGCCAGCCGCCAAGCCTCTCAGCGCAGCCCGCCCAAGCGCCGCCACTGCGTCTGGTTTGGAGCCAAACGCACGATCGCCGACTATATCGTGGGCGCCAGGGTGCAAAAGGTCCAAAACCGGCGCGCAGTCGGCGTGAATGCCGATCGGCGCGAGTTCTTCCGCCATCAGTCGATGGCCTAGAAAGGCGGCTTCTAAGCCTAGATCGCGGTCTTTTGCGTAGAGCGCCGCATAAACAGCGCCAGGCGGAAAATCGGGCCATTTCGGCGGGCGTAAGCGACGTACACGACCGCCTTCTTGGTCGATAAAGATTAGACATGGGCGCTGCATCGCGCTCCAAATTTGATCAACGAGCGCGCGCACTTGTTCGGGCGTGTCGCATGAGCGGCCCATTAAGATTACGCCCCAAGGCTGCGCGTCGCCAAGAAACGCCACCTCATTGGCGCTAAGATGCGTGGCGGCCACGCTTAGTATGCACGCCTTGGGCGCTCTCACCGCGCAGTCACCAAACAATCGCCGCCGGCTTGCTTGTAGGTGTTGCAGAACGCCGTTGCGTCGTCCCGCGTGGCGAAGGCGCCGGCTCGTAGTCGGTGGTATACGCCCTTTTCCCCAAGGTCGGCGGTCTGCACCAGCTTCACCGCGCCGCTGAAAAGCTTCTCATTCTCGCCAGTAATCTTCGCCCATTGGGCGTCGGCGGCCGCGGATGAGCGCAGTGAAGACAATTGGACAACAAACCTTCCATCGGGTTCAAAAATCGCGGTCGCCCGAGCCGCAGGCGCGGCCGGCTGAGGCGTCGTTTCCGACGCGGCCTTCGGAACCTGTGTTGGTTTGGGCGTCGGCGTTGGCGCAGGGTTTGGCGTCGTAGACGCAAACTCGCGTTGTTGAGGTTTTTGGATCGGCTTGGGCGCGATCTCCGTCGTCCCCCCACCCGCGCGAAGGTCCAAGGGCGCGCCTTTTTCTCCGACTGTTCGGCCAAGAGGCTTCGTCGGTTCAATCGAGCTTGCGTTTGGTTTTTTTGACGACAAGCCGCCGCCGGCGCGCGCTTCTATCGGCACAGGTTCTTCACGGACTTGGCGCGGCGCCACATTTTCGCTGCGCGTCGATCCATCCACCTGGTCGAAGACGAGCTTGTCAGTGTCCAAATCGCCCCAACCGCCAGGATTGTCGGGACGCGATTTGTAAGCGCCTTCAGCCGCAATTTGCGGCAAACCAGCGACGTCGCCTTCACGAACACCGCGTTTGTAAGCGTTCCAGACGACTGCCAGGAACACTACCAGTACGCCGACCGCCAAGAGCAAGATCATCGGACCGCGACGCGCATCGTCATAGGGCGAATACCCGCCGCTTTGATCTGGCAGTTCGGCATAGCCGTCCCTGCCATTGTTGGGTCGCGCATTTTGAGAAGGTTTCGGATTTTCAGTCATGACCGCCGAATCAATTTGAATTGGCCGCCACCATACACCGTGTGCGTGCGAAACTGACGTTCGCTTTGATTAGTTTAAATCCATCTGTCCAAATTGAACAGTCGCCTATGTTCTTCAATGGCGAAATTGTCCGTCATTCCCGCAATGTAGTCGCAAACGATCCGCGCGCGCCGCATCCCTTGCGTCTGCTCCGCGTCTAGCCGCCAAAGGTCCGGCAAGGTGTTGGGTTCGACGTAAAACAGCTCGAACAATTCCTTCAGCACGCGTTTGGCCTGGCTGCGCATGCGGTTGACCTTGTAGTGCTTGTACATCCGCTCAAACAAGAAGGCGCGTAAGGTTCGCTGCTTCTCATCCAAGTCTTCTGAGAACGCCGCCAGGGGCTCATTCATCGCGCGCACCTCGGCGGCGGAGCCTGGTTTGAACCGATCGGCGCGCCTTTGGGTTTCTTGCGTAAGATCGTGGATCCAATAGCCGATCAAGCGCCTAACCGCCTCCGCCCGAACACGATCCTCGTCGAGATGGGGGTAGTCTTTGGCCGTTTTACGGAAGACATCTCCGACAATTGGGATTTCGAGCAGGTCGGAAACGGTGAACAAACCCGCCGCCAATCCGTCATCAATGTCGTGATTGTTGTAAGCGATGTCGTCCGCCAGAGCCGCTACTTGTGCTTCGGGGCCGGCGAACGTCCCAAGCTCCAAGCCTTCAAGATGTGCGTAATCGCGAAACGCGGCGGGAAGCTCCGATATAGGGGTATCCGGACCTGTCAGCGGGCCATTGTGCTTCACCAAGCCTTCCAACATCTCCCAGGTCAGGTTCAGCCCGTCGAATTCTGGATAGCGATGCTCAAGTTTCGTGACGATGCGCAGCGTTTGGGCGTTGTGATCAAACCCCTCATGATCCGCCATACACTCGTCCAGTTGATCTTCGCCGGCGTGACCGAAAGGCGGATGCCCCAAATCATGCGCCAACGCTAAGGCTTCCGCGAGATCCTCATCCAGCCCTAGAGAGCGGGCGACGGATCGCGCGATCTGCGCCACCTCAAGGGAGTGCGTGAGGCGCGTGCGGTAATGATCGCCTTCGTGCGCCACAAAGACCTGGGTCTTTTGCTTTAGGCGGCGAAACGCCGAAGCGTGAATGATCCGGTCGCGATCGCGCTGAAACGCAGTGCGTGTGGCGCTCGGCGCTTCGTTATGCACCCGCCCGCGCGTCGCCAGCGGGTCTGAGGCGTAGGCCGCGCGCAGCGGCGGAACAAAGACTTCAGCCATGAACACTCTTTCAATCTTCGTCCGCCATGCATATCTGACACAGTGTAAACAACCCATCACCGCGCCTATCAATCGGGCGGCGAGGAGAGCGAGCTGGTTTCATGACGACGACGCAGGCTGAAACAGTCACCATGAGCGCATCCGCGGCGACGCGTATCAAGGCGATTTTAAAGTCGCAGGCGGACGCCAACATGCTGCGCGTCGGCGTTGTCGGCGGCGGCTGTTCCGGGTTCTCCTACGAATTCGGCTTTGCCGACGCGCCCAATGAGGACGATCTGGTGATCGAACGCGACGGCGCGCAAATCGCCATTGATGAGATGAGCCTTGAGTTTCTGAAAGGCTCCGAGATCGACTTCGTAGACGAATTGATCGGCGCCGCGTTCAAGATCCACAATCCTAACGCCACTGCGGGCTGCGGCTGCGGAACCAGTTTTTCCGTATAACCCCTTTTCTTCCCCTACGTCGTTTCGCCTAATCCTCCTGTAGATTTGGAGGGCCTGACATGGACGTTTCTCAAGCGGTAAAGCAGCGTATTTCAACGCGCGCCTTTTTGGACACCCCGATATCACAAGCAGATTTGGGCGCGTTGCTAAGCGCGGCTCAACGCGCGCCATCGGGCGGCAATCTCCAACCTTGGCGGGTGATTGCTGTCGCCGGAGCCGCAAAAGACGAGATTACAACGCTCGCGCAATCCAAACTCGCCGCAAATCCGCGTGGCGAGCCGACCGATCGTCCGATTTACCCCGAAGGTCTTTGGGAGCCGCACAAAGCGCGCCGCTTCAAAGTAGGCGAGATGATGTATGAGCAGCTCGGCATCCCAAGAGATGATAAGCCCGCGCGGCTGATTTGGTTCGCCAATAATTTCCGCTTTTTTGGCGCGCCCGTCGCCCTCTTCTTCGTGATCGACGAGCGCATGGGCCATGGCCAGTTGGCGCATATGGGCATGTTTATGCAAACCATCGCCCTGCTCGCGGAAGAACGAGGCTGGGGCACCTGCATGCAGGAATGCTGGGGCATCCTACGGCCGAGCCTCAAATCGCATTTCAAGCTGGACAGCCGCGAAATGGTCTATTGCGGGATGTCGTTGGGCGTTCCCGACGCAGCCGCACCTGTTAACAAGCTCTACACAGAGCGCGCCCAACTCAACGAGTTCACAAGCTTTGACGGTTTCTAATCCAATTGGACGCTTTGTCGAAGAATCGCGTGCACGCTGCACGAAATCTAGCCGTTAGCCTTAGTTCGGCGCCTGAAATATGTCATAAATGCGATAGCGATGTCATTGCCTGGGCGAACCTGAAAAAATTCGCTCGCTTTGCATGAGAACCCAATTGACGCGGCGCCATGGGTCTCTAGTAGGCTGTAGTCGGTGGCGCATGGAGGGGTGTATGAGTAACGAGTCGCAATCGGACGACCTTATTGGGTATGCGCGCCTCACCCAGGCCGCACTTCGCGGCGTCATGCGTGAAGTCCTAAAACGGGCAGTGGCCGCGGGCGGTCTGGAAGGCGACCACCATTTCTACATTACATTCCGCACCGCAGCCTCCGGCGTTCAAATGGCGGACCAGCTAAAGGACCGCTTCCCGGACGAGATGACGATCGTTATCCAGCATCAATATTGGGATTTAGAGGTGGAACGCGATTGGTTCGAAATCGTCCTTAAATTCGGCGGCGTTCCTCAGCATCTACACATTCCGTTCACCGCGGTGACCCGCTTTTTCGACCCGGCGGTGAATTTTGGACTGACGTTTGACGACGCCGACGGCGCCGCCGCATTGGAGCCGCTCGCCGAAAACACAGCCCCCTCCGCGCCGCAAATCGAAGCGCCCGCCCCCGCCGAACCAAAACCTGACCCTGAAGGAACGGTCGTGTCGCTGGACGCTTTCCGGCGGAAATAGATCCGCAGAGTGACTGAAACTGCACCTAAAGCGCCGGTAAGCGGCCCGCCTCCGATGAGCGATGCGGATATGCTGGCGCGATTTCGCAACTCAAAAAAACGCCCTGCCTGTTCCGATACGCTAGGCATGGAGCTTGTCGGCGTGGATCAAGCGGCGATGAGCCTTGTGATGCAGTTTGAAGCGGTCGGCGCGTTCACAAACCCCACTGGCGCCGTTCAAGGCGGGTTTCTTGCGGCGATGCTGGATGAAGCCATGTCCACCTGCTGCATCATTGCGTCCAACGTCACCATGACCGCTCCGACATTGGAAATGAAGATCAGCTTTTTGCGTCCCCTTTTCGCTGGGCGGGCCATCGCGCATGCACGCATTTTGAAATTCGGCAAATCGACCGCCTTTATGGAAGCGGAATTGTTCGACCCAGACGATCGGATGGTCGCCAAAGCAAGCGCGACCGCCGCGCCAAAACCCTTCAAACGGATCGGATAAGTGTCCGACGCGATCACGTCGCTTTTCGCGACGCACATTTATAGCGCCGACCTCCCAAACGCCGACGACCTGAACGCCGACCTCGCCGCCGCTTGCTTGATGCTCGCGGAGGAAGACGCAGCCGGGGAAGCTTGGTGCGTCGACAATGATTATGACGGCTACACCTCTTACGCCTCGCTCAATGATCTGCGGACCCGCACAACGGCGTTTGAGACGCTTGCAAACGAGCTGGACAAACACGCCAATCAGTTCGCCGAGGCGCTGAATTTCGACATGTCGGGGCAAACGCTCGTCTTAGATAGTTATTGGGTGAATGTGCTCAATCCCGGCGCGATGCATTCGGGGCATATCCATCCGCATTCCGTGCTCTCGGGCACTTACTATGTCCAGGTTCCGGATTGCGCGGGCGCGTTGAGATTTGAAGATCCACGCTTGGTCGCCATGATGGCTGCGCCAACGCCGCGAAGCGACGCTCCGGAAGCCTTCCAACGCTTCGTCTACCGCCAGCCGAGCGCCGGACGCGTGATGATGTGGGAAAGCTGGCTGCGCCACGAAGTGACGCCCAATAATTGCGACGAATTACGCATCAGCTTGAGCTTCAATTACGCGCTCGCTGACGCCTGATACAGCTAGTCTTTGACGCACTGAGCATTAAATATCGTACGCTTCTCGCCGAAGGACACGGAGCGCTTATCGATGTCGGCGTTAAGGCGATCAATTTCGGATTTCGCGGCTTCGGCCGCGTCGCGGTGCTGCTTATAGATCGCGCGAAGCCCTTCGATCTCGCTTTCAGGGCTTTGAGACGCCAGCGCCAGATCAAGATCAAACTTGGCGTTGTTCCGAGCGTCGCGATTGTCGTTGAATTTGATCACTTCCGCCGCGCGCGCCGCATCGTCCGCCTGAATCTGTTTCGCCATCTCGCCCAGTTCGCGGTTCATGGCGACGCAATCTTCGGCGGCGGCGGCCGAGGCTGGCGCGAACGCCAACCCCACAACAAAACCCCAAACACACGCACGCAGGTTCATCGGCGAAACTCTCATATCTTTCCCCATCCTGTTTAAAGAACACGTTTAATCGCGCGGTCCTGAATTCCCGATGAATTTAGCGGGCCGGTTGGGATAAGAGCGAGGCGTGTTTGGGGTAAAATTACGGCGCTGCAACACTCCGCCCAGATTTCGCCCCAGAATTCGCCGGAAAACACCCCGAAGGCGTCAATTGGCCGCCCATTTGCCGCGCGAGTGTGACCCTGAAGCTAAGGAGGTTCACATGACCGCCAAAAGATACATTCAGTCCGCCCAATCGCGCCATGGCGCTGATGCGAAGACGCCGACCGCGGCGAATGACGACGCGCCAGGTCTGTTTCCGGCGCTAAACGCGGCCGCCCTGTTCGCGCGCCCGGCGGATGCAGGCGACAAGTCACAACCCCGCGCCAACGCGATCGAAGCGACCGACTAACTTCAAGTTTTTGAAATCTCCTCCCCGAGACAGACTCGCCCTCCGGACTTCACATCCGGGGGGCTTTTCTTTTGGAGCAGTGTTGAGGTCGCCAACGGGTGTGCGCCACGACCTGTCGCGATAGGGTCGTGTCTCCAAGTGCGAGGGAGATGACGATGGATTTGGGTGCGTTTTCAATTAGCTTGGCGGTGAAGGATCTTGCGGCGTCCAAGGCGTTTTATGAAAAGCTGGGATTTTCAGCGATGGGCGGCGATGACGCGCAAGGCTGGTTAATCCTTCAGAACGGCAACGCGGTGATCGGCCTGTTCCAAGGCATGTTCGAGAAAAATATGCTGACCTTTAATCCTGGATGGAATCAGAAGGCCCAAAATGTCGAGACGTTCACCGACGTTCGTGAGCTTCAAAAATCCCTAAAAGCAAAAGGCATGGAATTCGTCGAGCGGACTGACGAGGCAGGCGATGGTCCCGGTAGTTTCGTGGTGATCGACCCCGATGGGAATCCTATCCTCGTTGATCAGCACCGATAAGTTCGATCAGATCTTAATCTTGCGCGCCCGCGCACGCACGGACGCGGCGGAATCTTCCTGAGCGGCCGCCAAAGCCGCCTTCGCATCAGACATGTAGGACAGATCTACCCGCGCAACCGCGCAAAACGCGTCCAGCGACCAAGCCCGTAAAAAGGGACGCTTATGCGTCAGCAGCGGCTGAAGCCAACCGGCGAATTTGGCGCTTGAAGTCTGAGTCGGCTGCAAACGCGCTATGCATTGGCAAATATGCAATTGAGCCTGCCAATCAACGATATGGGCCAACTGGTCTGCGAGCGCATCAACGTGCGCCATATCGAGTGTCCCGCCCTCATCCAGATGCGCTTTAAGCAGCCATGTCGAACCGGATGACATATGCGCCGACGGATCCGCGCTCAAGTGTATGAGCTGATCTATATAGCCCGGATCATCGCCAAACCGGACGGCGGCTTCGGAGAGCAGACTCACAGCTTTGCCGTCAAACGCGGCCAACGCCTCCCTAAGCGTTTTAGGCATCGCGTGCTCTCCGCCCTAGCTCGTCGCTTTAGGCGGTGCGCCCCGACGTTCGGAGACGGCGTCGATCAGCCCGAACACCGCAGCGAAATCCTGGAGCAGCTCGCGAATACGCTCAGGATTGTCCAAGGGTGTGAAAAGGCTTCCCGGCTCAAACAGATCGCCGCCCTCGACGCAGACAAACATCTCCCCGCCAGAAAACGCACATAGCAGCTTGCCGCCATGAAAGACGCGCTCCAGCTCTAACAACCGCTCCATAAAATCAGGCGTTAAAAGAAAACGCGCTTCGACTTGGTCGTCGGAGTAAACCTCGAACGCTCTTTCAAACACCGGATCTTCTAGGCGCACGCGTTCCAACGAATTGCCGATGCCCTTAAAGGCGTTGAACAAGCCGGCGTCGCGATAGACTTTTGTGAGGCCTCGAAAATCCTTATGAAAATCAACGACAAGACATTGCCCGCGAAATACGGTCACCCATCGCGTTCGCGTCCGCCCCCTCGAATCCGAGGTGGTTCGGCGCTGCTCCAAATGCGCTTCGAAGAACTCAAAACTGGTATCGCCGCGTTGTCCGCGGAGTTCATCTTCAAAGTCGGATCGATCCCAAGACGGGACGAGGTCGAGATTACGAAATCTGGAGATTAGCGGCGGCGCCGGCGGGGTAGCGTCGTATTTGAGCGAAAATCCCTCCGCCACTTGGTTCACAATGAGGAGCTTCGCCTCCTTGCCCAAGCGCTGCATTGGCGCGCGGCCGAAACTATGCAGCCCCAGTCCGATCACAACACCGATAAATGCGCCGATCGGGGATCCAGCGGCGAAGAACCCAATTGCAGCGGCGGCGACCCCCGCGCCGACGCCATAGAGCGTGAATTGCCGCGCGTGTTTCACCGCCTCAAGACGTTCATCCTCCTTCGCCGCAAGACCCGGTTGAATGTCGCGCGAATAGATCTCTTTGAAGAAGTCGAACTCTTCGGGGACGCCGGCGAATGCGTCGTAATTGTCGTCGGTCATCTTTTGTCCCTCGCCCTCGTCCCAGAGGTGTTAGACGACCCTGTTCGGACCTGGAACGCAAGTGGCCGACGGCTCAGATGTCCGCGTATTCCTTGCGTTCCCCTACAAAGCCCGGATGCGTCACCGCGCCCTTGCTGGCGGGTCCAACCAATTGCGCAAACTTCCACAACGCGCCATTGCCGTATTCCGTCACGCGCGGCGCCCACGCCTCTCGGCGATTGGCGAGCACGTCGTCCGGCACCTCCAACTCGATGGTACCGGCTTCCGCGTCGATCGTGATGATGTCGCCATCCCGAACCAGACCGATCGGTCCGCCCTCTTGCGCCTCAGGGCCCACATGACCGATGCAGAAGCCGCGCGTCGCGCCGGAAAAACGACCATCCGTGATCAGCGCAACCTTGTCGCCCATTTCCTGGCCGTAGATCGCCGCCGTGGTGGACAGCATTTCACGCATGCCCGGTCCGCCCTTGGCGCCTTCATAGCGGATCACCAGCACATCGCCTTCTTTGTATTGGCGCGCCTCGACCGCTTTGAAACAGGCGTCCTCACCTTCAAACACGCGCGCCGGACCGGTGAACTTCAGGCTTTTCAGCCCCGCCACTTTCACGATCGCGCCATCGGGCGCCAGCGAACCTTTGAGTCCGACAACCCCGCCTGTCGGCGTGATCGGGTTGGAAACGGGGTGGATCACTTGCTGTTTGTCATCCCAGACCACGTCTTCAAGATTGTCGCCCAGGCTTTTGCCCGTCACCGTCATGCAATCCAGATTGAGCAAGCCCGCTTCGCCAAGCGTTTTCATCAACATTGGAACGCCGCCGGCTTCACCCATATCTTTTGCGACATAATTGCCGCCAGGTTTGAGGTCCGCCAACCACGGCGTGCGCTTGAACACTTCGGCCATATCGAACAAATCGAACTCCACACCGCATTCGTGCGCCATCGCCGGCAAATGCAGCGCGGCGTTGGTCGATCCACCGGTCGCAGCCACAACGATCGCCGCGTTCTCAAACGCCTCGCGCGTGCAGATATCGCGGGGACGAATGTTCTTTTCGATCAATTCCATCACCGCCTTGCCGGAGGCGACTGCATACTCGTCGCGATTGGTGAACGGCGCCGGCAGCGCGCAGGAATTGGGCAACGCCAGACCGATAGCCTCCGACACACAGGCCATTGTATTTGCAGTAAATTGTCCGCCGCAGGCGCCATCGCCTGGACACGCCAATTTTTCCAGCGCCGCCAGCTTTTCATCCGTCATGGAGTTGGAGCCCGCCGCATGCGCGCCGACGGCTTCAAACACATCCAGAACCGTAACGTCGCGGCCTTCAAACCGGCCCGGCATAATGGAACCGCCATACAAAAACACACTCGGCACGTTCAGGCGCAACATGGACATCATCATGCCGGGCAGAGATTTGTCGCATCCCGCTACGCCCACCAGCGCGTCGTAGGAATGGCCGCGCATGGTCAGTTCGACGCTGTCGGCGATGGCGTCGCGCGACACCAAAGACGAACGCATGCCCTCATGACCCATGGCGATGCCGTCGGTCACCGTGATGGTGCAAAATTCGCGCGGCGTGCCCTCGCCTTCTTTCACGCCCTCGGACACCGCGTGCGCCTGCCGCATCAAGGCGGTGTTGCAGGGCGCAGCCTCGTTCCAACACGAGGCGACGCCGACGAATGGGCGTTCAATATCCTTCGTGCCCAAACCCATCGCGTAGTAATATGAGCGGTGGGGTGCGCGCTCGGGGCCCATCGTGGAATGGCGGGAAGGCAGATTGGATTTATCCCAGGTCTTAGTCATCGGGCGTTCCGTTAAATGTTTGGTTTTGGCGCGTTTTAGCCGCGCGTGAGGTTTCGTGAAAGCTTTTGCGAAGAGAGCGTGAAAAGACGTTAGTCGTCCACGCCATAAATGGCGGTTTCAATAACGCCGTCAGAAGATGCGACACCGCGAAACATACCTTCGGTATTGAAGACCATCGAGACATCGCCTTTTGGGTCTATGACAATCACGCCGCCATCGCCGCCGAGCGCTTGCACTTCATCCAGCAAGATGGTCGCCGCTGCGCCGCCGTCCAGACCTTGCAACGCCATTCGCGCGCAGATGGTGCGCGCAACGGCGGTGCGAATGAAATATTCGCCATGGCCGGTGCCTGAAACCGCGCACGCGCTGTCGTCCGCATAGGTGCCCGCGCCAATAATGGGCGAATCGCCCACGCGGCCAGGCGCTTTAGCGGTCATGCCGCCGGTTGACGTCGCCGCCGCCAAGTGACCTTCGAGATCGAGCGCGACAGCGCCGACCGTGCCGCGCTTATCGCGTGCTTCGCCATCCTGCCGCAACGCCTCTTCAAGCGCCTGGGCGCGAAACTCGGTCGTGAAATAGGAGTTTTCGACCGGCTCAAGCCCATGCGCTTCGGCAAAAGCGTCGGCGGCCGCTCCGGCGAACATCACATGTTCGCTCTCTTCCATGACGGCGCGCGCCGCAAGGATAGGGTTGCGCACCTTCGCAACGCCCGCCACCGCGCCGGCGTTCTTATCGCGCCCGTCCATGATTGATGCGTCGAGTTCATGGGCGCGTTCGCGCGTCAGCACGGAGCCCTTGCCGGCGTTGAAAACCGGCGCGTCTTCCAAAACGATCGTCGCTGCTACAACAGCGTCCAAAGATGAGCCACCGTCCGCGAGCACACCAGCGCCGGCGTCCAACGCCGCTTGTAAGCTCTCGCGATATGTCGCCTCTTTTTCCGCCGTCATTTCGGATTTGGAAATGACGCCGGCGCCGCCATGCACTGCGATCACCCAGCCAGGCGCTTGTTCCGCTTTGTCGCTCGGAACCACGTCAATTTGAGCGGCGACAGGCGAGGTCGCCGCCACGGTCTCGACGGATGCTGCGCCCGCGCCGTCCGCACAAGCCACGCAAATGGCCAAAGCCGCCGCCGCGATCGTCGCGAAGGCTGGTTTAAGCGCTAAAGAGCCCGCCATGTCTCACTCCACTCCGCCGCCGAAGCAGCCTATTCGCCAATGCTCGCCAGTGTGGTCAGCGCGTCGGACAATTTCGACCGCGCGCCTACGGCGTCTGTGCGCCGCTCGTGCTGCTCCGCAACGACATGTTCAGGCGCTTTCGATACGAATTGTTCATTCGACAGCTTCTTGTCGATCTTCGTTATGTCGTCATTGAGTTTCGCAATCTCTTTTTCAAGCCGCGCCCGTTCGGCCTCAAAGTCGATCACGTTCGTCAATGTAAGCGCGATGGTTGCATCGTCCAGCACGGCTTGAACGGCGCCGGCCGGGATTTCGGACGCGATAGAACAGCTCTCCAACCGCGCTAAGCGTTCGATCAAATCGCTATAACGTTCCAGACGCGCCTTCGCCTCGTCGTCGCCGCCAACTAGAGTCATCGGCACCTTCGCGCCGGCTGGAACATTAATGTCGGATCGAACAGATCGGATTTCCGTCACCAAGCGGATCACCCAATCGATCTCCGCTTCCGCGTCCGGCGCGCGGGCGGCGGCGTCGAATTCCGGCCAAGCGTCCACCACCAACATGTTCTGACGTTCGGGTCCAAACTCCGACAATTCGCCCCACAGCTCTTCAGTCACGAAGGGCATAAAGGGATGCAACACGTGTAGGATCTGATTGAGCGCCCAGGCCGCTGTTTTACGCGTTTCATCCTTGGCGGCGCCGTCTTCGCCGTTCAACACCGGCTTAATCAGCTCCAAATACCAATCGCAGAACACGTTCCAGGTGAAGCGGTAGATCGCGCCCGCCGCATCATTGAAGCGGTAGGCTTCCAATTCCCGCACCACAGTGTCGGCGGTTTTGGCCGTTTCCGAGACGATCCAGCGATTGACCGTAAGGTCGACATTGAGCGGATCGAACGCATCCGGCTCCCAAAGCGTGCACTCATTCATTTGGCAGAAGCGCGCAGCGTTCCACAGCTTGGTGCCGAAATTGCGATAGCCGGCGACACGGCTCTCGGCGAGCTTGATATCCCGCCCCTGCGCCGCCATCGCCGCCAGCGTGAAGCGCAGCGCGTCGGCGCCGTATTCGTCGACCAGCTTCAAGGGGTCGATGACATTCCCCTTGGACTTTGACATTTTCGCACCCTTCTCGTCGCGAACAAGGGCGTGGACATAGACCTCCTTAAACGGCGGCTCGCCCATGAAATGGATGCCCTGCATCATCATCCGCGCGACCCAGAAGAAGATGATGTCGAACCCGGTCACTAGCGTGGAGGTCGGATAGAAATCCTTCAGCTCCGCCGTCTCATCCGGCCAGCCCATCGTCGAAAACGGCCAAAGTCCGGAGGAGAACCATGTGTCGAGAACGTCCTCGTCTTGGGTGAGTTCAACATGTTCGCCATAATGCTCTTTGGCTTGGTCGATCGCATGGCCCTTGGTCTCCGCGACGAAGAATTTTCCATCCGGCCCATACCAGGCGGGAATGCGATGCCCCCACCAAAGCTGGCGAGAGATGCACCAGGGCTCGATATTGCGCATCCATTCGAAATAGGTCTTGGACCAATTGTCCGGCACGAATTTCACGTCGCCCGTCTCAACCGCCTTGATCGCCGGCTGCGCCAGAGTTTCGGCGTCCACATACCATTGATCGGTCAGCATGGGCTCGATCACCACGCCGGACCGGTCGCCGAAGGGCTGTTGGATCTTCTTGTCTTCAACCTCGATCATCAGACCCTGCGCGCCGATGTCCTGCACCACCGCCTTGCGCGCGTCGAACCGATCCATGCCGACATATTTTTCCGGCATGACGGGATTTCCGTCCTTGTCCGGGCTTTGGATCATGCGCGCGCGCTCATCCATCAAAGGATACATGGGCAGATCATTCCGCTTAGCGACGGCGTAGTCGTTGAAATCATGCGCGCCGGTGATTTTCACCGCGCCGGAGCCGAAATCTGGATCCGGATATTCATCCGTGATGATCGGAATAAGTCGGTCGGCCAGCGGCAAACGCACCATTTTGCCGACAATCGGCGCATAGCGTTCGTCCGAAGGATGGACCGCGACTGCGCCATCGCCCAGCATCGTTTCGGGCCGGGTGGTGGCGATGGAGATATAGTCGCGCTCTTCCTCGAACAGCACATTGCCGTCCTCGTCGCGCTCCACATAGGTGTAGGTCTCGCCGCCCGCGATCGGGTATTTGAAATGCCAGAAATGACCGTCGATCTCGCGGTTTTCGACCTCCAGATCTGAAATGGCGGTCTGAAATTGCGGGTCCCAATTGACCAGGCGTTTGTCGCGGTAAATCAGGCCGTCCTTGTAAAGATCGATAAACGCCTTACGGACGGCGGCGGCCATCTGATTGTCCGGGTCATTGCGATCCCCCAGGGTGAAGCGCTCACGCGACCAATCACAAGACGCGCCGAGGCGTTTGAGCTGATTGATGATCGCGCCGCCTGACTCTTCCTTCCATCGCCAAACGCGGTCGACAAACGCGTCGCGGCCTAGGGACCTGCGATCCTCATTGCCGCCAGCGTCGGCCAATTGGCGCTCCACCACCATTTGCGTGGCGATACCGGCATGGTCGGTGCCTGGCTGCCAAAGCACGCGTTTGCCCCGCATGCGTTCAAACCGGCACAACACATCCTGCAGCGTGTTGTTCAGCGCATGGCCCATATGAAGCACGCCCGTCACATTGGGCGGCGGAATCACAATGGAAAACGTCTCCGCATCGCCCTCGCGCGGTTTGAACGCGTCCGAGCGCTCCCATTCGTTATATATGCGGGGTTCAGCGACCTTGGGGTCGAAATGATTATCGAGCATGAGCCTATAGATACGCAAGAAAAAGGCGCGCCGTGATGAGGCGCGCCCGGTTTCTATAACAAGACAATTTGAAGCGTGCGAGAGGCGTTTTCTTACGCTGTTACAGGCAAGGCGGTGGTCTTAACGCGCCAGACCCGTAATACGCTTCAGCTCTTGCTCGACTTTTTCTTCCACAATCGCAGGAAGATTATCGTCCAGCCACTCTTTGAGCATGGGCTTTAGGAGCTCGCGTACGACATCGTCTAACGTGCCGCCCTGCGACACCATCATCGAGCCCATCAGCTTACCAAGCGCGCCCGCCGCTTGGCTTGCGGGCTCTGGACTCACTAGGCCGTCATCCGCAACGGCGATCGGCGGCGCGGGTGTCGGCATTGGCTCAGGAATAGTTTCTGGCTCGGGTTCGGGCTCAACCTCGATTTCAAAATCGATATCGTCGGCCGGATCAACCTCGAACACCGCATCATCAACCGGCTCGGGCTCGCCTAATTCATCCATTTCAGTGATGTCGCTGTCCTCGACAGCCATCAAATCGTCCATTCCCAGAGCGTCGTCCACCGCATCGTCTTGCACGGGCTCTTCGTCCAGCGAATCCACCAAGTCAAATGCGTCGGGCTCGGGTTCCGGCTCCGGTTCCGCCGCTGGCGCAGGCGCATCCGGCGTATCTGTCAGCTCTAGAACATCGGCCGCGGGTCCGTTTTCGTCTTCAACGTCCTCCGGCACATCATCTTCGGAAATAATCCGGCGGATAGACGCCAGGATCTCTTCCATGGTCGGTTCTTGTTGTGCTTCTTCGGCCGACATGGCTTCGCCTCCGACGTAAATCTGTCGCAACCTGCTACACTTAACGGCGATTATTGTCCGAGTCGTCCGTCAATTGCGAGTTAACGACTGCGAATACACATCGGGATCGTATAATGGAGTGTTAACGGCGAGCGCTTCAGGGGTCAGACCGCCTAAAGATTGCAGCAATTGATGGGTTGCGACATAGGCGGTGCGCTCTGCAAGCACAAAACCAAGGCGCGCTTCTAACAATTCCTGCTCTTGGTCGAGCACGTCCAACGTCGTCCGCAGGCCTACGGACAGCTCTTGTTCGGCGCCTTCGAACGCGATTTCAGCGGCCGCAACTTGCCGGCGCGAGGATTCAATTGCGCGATTTGCTGAAATGACATTGTACCAAGCCCGCGACACGTTCGCGATCAAAGACCGCTCAATCGCCTGCGTTTGCAAACGCGCTTGATCGTATTGCAGCTTGGCGGAACGCACCTGTGAGCGCAGCAATCCGCCCTGGAATAAAGGCATTTGGAATTGCGCAGTCAGCGACGCGTTCGAATCACGGAAAGTGTCGTCGGAATTCGTTTCCTGAACGCCCGCCGCGCCGACGAGGTCTACATTTGGGCGCAATTGTCCGCGCGCGACTTTCACCGCCTGCTCCGCCGCTGCTTCGGATGCGCGCGACGCCGCGAGGCTGGGGTTCGCAGCCAATGCGAGCTCGATCGCCTCTTCCAACTCGGCGGGCAAGCCCGGCGCCGGCGGATATGGCTCCAACTGCACGGGCGCTCGCCCGACCAATTCCGCGAACAGCGCGCGCGTGCTCTCCAATTGCGCGCGCGACGCGGCCAAATCAGCTTCCGCGCCCGATAATCGCGCTTCGGCCTGGGCGACGTCCGTGCGGGTTACCTCGCCGACGTCGAACCTGTCGCTCGCGGCTTGCAATTGCTGCTCGAGCACATTGACGTTGTTCTTGCGAATTTCGTGGGACGCTTCATCGCTAATCACGTCGACATAGGCTGTCACCACATCGAGAATAAGGGATTGCGACGCCGCTTCCAGTTCGCCATCCGCCGAATCAACGCCAGCCCGCGCTTGGCGCACGCCGGCGGCGATTCGCCCGCCGGCATAAAGAGATTGGCGCGCTTCAATGCCGGCGCTTGCGATCCTATTGGATTGATCGCCAAAGCCCGGAAGAGCCCCCCCGCCAAAATCACGCGTTGTTTCGGTTTCTTCCAATCCCAAGGATGATGTCAGCGAGACCTGCGGCAAACGCTGCGATTTCGCCTGTTTCAAATTCTCATCGGCGATCGCCCGCGCCTTGCGCTCCGCTAAAAGCGTGGGATTACGCTGATAAGCCGAGGCGATTGCATCGCCCAACGTTTCGGCTGAGGCGGATTGTGCGCCTCCTATCACCGCGCCGAACACAATCAGTGCTACGATAGACAAAGCGGAGTGACGCATGAAGTCCCCATTTAAGCGGCCAGAAGCAGGCGATATTACACGCATCCCAGATTTCCCGACGGCCAGAATACAGTATTTATGCGATTTCGCGCGACCCTTCACCTAGAAGGCGAACCCTGCTTTGCGCTCAAAGCCGTCCAGCCTTGGCGGCGCAGCGTCAAACGCGGTGCGAGAGGCGATCACCTCGCCGGTTTTTGTGAAGATTTTCGCCCGGCTGGCGCGCCCTTCGCGCATAACAGCCGCCAAACGACCGCCCTCGGCCAATTGCGTAAACCAAGCGTCCGGCGCCTCTTCAATCGATCCGTTCACAAAAATGACGTTGTAGGGGCCTTGCTTCGCGAGCCCCGCCGCCAGATCGCCGGCGACGACCACTGCATTGTCAACGCCAAGATCAGCAAGGCGCTCGCCAGCCTTCGTCGCCGCCTCTTCATCGGCCTCGAGCCCAACCACAGCGCTCGCCAGCCGCGCTAAGATTGCGCTAGAATAGCCAGCGCCCGGCGCGATATCGAGCACCAAATCCTCATCGTCGATTTCCGCCGCTTGCAGCAACTTCGCAAAGTCGCGAGGACGCCACATAAAGCGCCCATCGGATGTTTCGATTTCGGCTTCAGAGTAAGCCAGAGCGCGCCGCGAGCGCGGCAAGAACGCTTCACGCGGCGTCTTCCGCAAAGCGTCATGGATCCGTCGATCGGTCACATCGTTAGGACGCACTTGCGTTTCGATCATCAATTCACGGGCGGCGTTGAATTCCACGCGAGATCTCCAGCACTCTGCGGCCGCAACATTATGCGGCCGATAAATCCACTTGTCCGACCCGGCCTCTTATCATAGGCAAGGACCAGCGCAACGCGGCGAAGCCCCACAGCCGAGCCGATGCGACGTCTGAGGCCGCGTGGCGGAGTGGTGACGCAGCGGATTGCAAATCCGTGTACCCCGGTTCGATTCCGGGCGCGGCCTCCAAGAAACTTGCCCAAAACCAACAGTGTCGACCACATTATGGCGGCGCCTTGGTTAATCTATCACCACCAAACCCGACAAATTTCGCCGGACGTCGTTAGGGATTGCAGCGATTATTTACCGTTCGTTAACCAAAATGTCGGAGTAATCATTCGTCTTCCCTTGAAGACACCCCACCATCACCCAACGCCTTAGCGGGAGCTTTATCAGCTCCCGCTTTTTTCTGCGCGCCCGCGGAGCGCCAAGGCGTCGCACGCTCGTAAGCGTTCGCGACCTGAAAAGACTGCCAATACAGTCTTGCAAGCGACAAAAAAGGATTGCCTGCGCCGACCGGCCTAGGATATATCCCACGCCTTGCCACTGTTCCGCGATAGCTCAGTTGGTAGAGCAGGCGACTGTTAATCGCCCGGTCGTAGGTTCGAGCCCTACTCGCGGAGCCATTTCCCAAAATTGAGCGGTGTCGGCTACCCCTCCATTCAGCTTTTGGGCGAAAACAGCCATCCAACAATCAAACATGCCCAAGTTCAATTTTGATAACAAAATATCGGACCCCATTTAGAGGATTAAATGGGGTTTTATCCCAAGGTAGGCCAAAAACTCCAAACACTTTGGGAGCACTTTCTTCTTAAGCACCCTTAGGCTTCGACGAAACGCATCTTTCGGAGCCACTCATGCGCGGAATTCTAAGAGCTTTCACATCCCACCCCGACACGGTCGGTGAAAATTATCTTGAGCATATGGGATCAGCGTTCAGCTTCGGCCTTCGCTTACTCGGCGCGGGACTCGCTTGCCTTATCCACGGCGTTTTTCCTTTCCTTTGTGTCAAGACCGGAAGCGGCGCTGTATCCGAGCTTCATACGCGCATGGTGACGCATCGCGACAAGCGCGCTCGGCGCGACGTCGCGCCTGTTCTTCGCGAAGGCGCTTAGCGTCATGACGGCGTCGAACAATCAAGGCGCCATAACGGCCGTCGGCTCGTCTCGAGGCGAATTTGCGCAGTCGAAGCTTGGCCGAGCGACGTCTCGCTATGCGCCTGGCTTATTGCTGACGGCCGTGATCGCAATGTCGGCGATGTTCGTCAGCGACCATTATGGCGGCCCGACCATGCTCTATGCGCTGTTGTTCGGAATCGCCTTTAGTTTTTTGCATTCGGATCAACGGTTCGCGCCGGGCGTCACCCTATCCTCAAGCCACATTCTAAGGATCGGCGTCGCGTTGCTGGGCGTTCGCGTCACATTTGGCGACATCGCCAGTCTTGGCGCGCCGACCGTCCTGCTGGTGTTATCCGGCGTCGCGGCGGCGATTTTGGGCGGCTGGGCCATCGGCCGCGCTTTCGGCCTAAAATCCGATCATGCGGTTCTATCGGCGGGGGCGGTGGCGATTTGCGGCGCATCCGCCGCGCTCGCCATTTCTGCGGCCCTTCCGAACCATAAATCCATCGAGCGCAATACGATATTGACCGTGGTCGGCGTCACCGCCCTCAGCACCATCGCCATGGTCGCCTATCCCATGATTGCGCGCGCACTAGACCTGAACGATGTCGAGGCGGGCGTGTTCCTGGGCGCCACCATTCACGACGTCGCGCAAGTCGTCGGGGCCGGATACATGATCTCGGACTCAGCGGGGGAAACGGCCACGATCGTCAAACTGATGCGTGTGGCGTGTTTGGCGCCCGTCATCCTGCTCGTCGGCTTTTGGTTTCGTACCCGCTCATGCTCTCAAGCTGCGCCGACATTGGCGCCGACCTTTCTTATCGGGTTCGTCGCGCTTGTGATCCTCAATAGTTTCGGCGTTGTGCCGGCGGGGCTAAATGAGACGCTAACCGTAATCTCACGCTATGCGCTTGTGTGCGCGGTCGCCGCGTTGGGCGTGAAGACGTCGCTCAAAGACATTGTCGCAGTCGGACCGACGCCTGTCCTTGTGCTTAGCCTTCAGACGGGTCTGCTCGCAGCCTTCTCGCTGATCGGACTCACGCTCTTCCTCAGTCTCTAGCACGCGGCGCGCGGCCTACCGGCTAACCACCAACGGGTCCGCCCGCCTTATTGCGGATTGCGACGACAGATGGCCTTGGCGGGACGCCGTCGATGAAATCTGGCCATCGGGTGGCGGGAGTTTCAAACGTCGCCCCATCGCCGTCTCCAGGGTGCTGGACTGCAGCAAAGAGCGTGTTCCCATCCGGCGCAAATCTTGGGCCGCAAACCTCGGCCCCGACGGGCGCCCGAAAAAATGCTCGGCTTGTCCCGCGTCTCGCGCCGGTCGTTTCCATCGCCCAAACGCCGTCGGACGCGCCGGTTCCCTCATTGCCGTCGGTCGAGATCCAAAGACGTCCTTTAGGATCAAGCGCGCAATTGTCGGGGCTTCCGAACCATCCTTGCTCGCTGGTGAGAGGATTCCAAGCCGCGTTGACGGACGCATCCATCGGATCGCCGCATCGTACGAGGATCTCCCATTTCGACCGCGTCGCCGTGAAATCGCCGTCAGGCTCTATGATCTCAATGACATGGCCGAAACGATTTTCCGCCCTCGGATTCGCAGCGTCGACCTCGTCTTCTTCGCGCTGGTGGTTGTTGGTGAGCATCAGCCAGACCTTGCCTGTACGCGGGTCAGGCTCGACGTCTTCGGGCCTATCCATAGGCGTCGCGCCGACAAGATCGGCCGCGCGGCGCGTTTCGATCAACACATCGGCTTGGGACGCAAATCCATTTTCCTCAGTCAGCGGCGACGCGCCATAGACAAGAGGCAGCCAGGCGAGAAAACCATCCGCATCGAACCGCGCGACATAAAGCGTTCCTTCGTCGAGCAAATTGCGGTTGGATGCGGGATCGTCGGCGACGAACGCGTTCGACGTCACGAATTTGTAGACGTAATCAAAACGTTGGTCGTCGCCCATATAGATGACAACCCGTCCGTCCGGCGCAACGACGCTCTCGGCGCCTTCATGCTTAAATCGGCCAAGCGCGGTGCGCTTTTTCGGCTTCGAGTTTGGATCTTTGGGGTCCACCTCGACGATCCACCCAAATCGGTTGGGTTCGTTCGGCTCTTTCGAGACGTCATAGCGGTCGAAATGTCGGCCCCATTGATACCAACCGCTCGGTACGCCATAGCGCTTATGGTTCTCAGTTTCCGGGTGATTCTCCGGCAAACCGCCGAGAAAATTTCCATTGAAATTTTCTTCCGCCATCAGCCAACTGCCCCAAGGCGTGATCCCGCCGGCGCAATTGTTCATCGTGCCTGCAACAGTGAGCCCTTCAGGATCTTCCTGGGTTTTCAAGCGCGGCGACCCCGCCGCCGGCCCCGTCAATTCAGTTGGCGTTTTATGTGCGGTGATCCGGCGATTGAACGCGGAGCCGACAACCGGGCTCCATCCGTCTTCCGTCTCAACGATTTCCATGACTGTGCCGCCATGCGCAGCCATTTCCGTCAAACATAGTTCGGCGGTCATTGATGCGGGATAATCCTTCATCACGCCTGGCAGCATAAGATGCGTGGATACATACTCATGGTTGACGCATAAAAGGCCGCGCGCCGCGCCGCCTTCGCCGTGCTCGAGCGGAACAAATCCGATATAATCATTGTTGTATCCGAATTGGCGCAATTGGGCCGCTTCTGACTGGTTGGCCGCATCAAACGTCGGACTATCGGCGAAGAGCGGATCGCCCCATCGGATCACGAGGTCGGCGGAATAACCGTCCGGGACATGATGCATCTCGTCCATACCCCGCATGATCTCAGCGAAGTTGAACGCCGGCGCGGCGGCCGACGTCTCAGCATCCACGAGACCATCATCCGTCGCGGCGCAGCCGACCACAGTGGTTCCCGAAAGCGCTGCTAGACCCCCTAGAAACCCGCGTCGGCTAAGACGCAGATCGATGATGTCGCAGAGCGTCTGCGCGCCTGTGGCGATCCTGGGATTGGACGTAACGTTTTCTGACGCATCCATGAGCGAAACCTTTTAGCTAGCGAAGCACCCAGCAGACTAGGCGCGACCTGCAAAGGTTTTGTCACGGCGTCGGATAGAGTTCCAGATTTGTCAGCGCGAGCGTGTAAGCGGCGTTGCCGACATCGTTGAGATTTTTCTCCGTCCGCAACTCCCCCTCCAACCAATAGGGGCGCCAGATATCGTCGACGCGCACCTGGGGGTCCGCTTGAACATAGATGATTTGGTTCGGCGGCGGCGGCGGCGTGTGGATGCAGGCGCCCATGTAAGGGACGAACAAAAACTCGCCATAACGCTGCTGCGCGCCAAAATCGAAGGGCACAATATAGCCCGGGATGCGGATCAATTGGCCGTTCAACTCTTCAACGACGTCGAACGTTCCCAATTGAGGCATAAAGTCTAATTCCGACCCCTCCTCTATCGCCTCGAACGAATCGATATCCGCCAACGTCGTCATATTCGCGGCGTAGCGCTGCTCAAGCGTCGCATAAAATTCGGCTTGTTGACGTATGAGCTCTTCCTCCGACGCTTCGGTGATAAGCTCCTCCCAGAGGATGGGCAAAGGCTCGCCAGGCTCCACCCCCCAATAGATCGGCGCATCCTCAGCATCGCCGGTCGGGCTGGAGCCCTCCTCCGTCGAGTGCGCGGAAACGGTTTGACCGCCGCCGCCAGTCGATGTCGCCGAGGTCCGCTCAGGCGCCGGAAGCGATGACGCCTCATCTTGCGTGGGCCCGCAAGCCGCTAAGGCCAAGACGCACCCCAAAACTGACAATCGTTTCATCCGGCGACGACCTCAAACAGACACGAGCATCCATATAGCGACATCATAGATCCGGCTTCTAAACTATACTTAACGCGGGCCTATCATCGTTCGGCGAAACGTCGATGTTGGACAAAGACCACTAAAACCGTGACGGGAGTGTGGCTGCGAGACGACACGTCGTCATTTCGCGTCGAATCGGGACGAAAAATCTCTTGCAAACGACGCGTTCGCTTTATAGCGGTATGTTATATTATAACGCAATCAAAGAGCCGTTCCATGACCCGCTTTCTTCTGCTCGCTGTCGCGAGCGGACCCCTAATGGCCGCCATGAGCCACGCCCAGGACGCCGAAGAGGCGCTTGTTGCTTCACCCGTAATCGTGACCTCGCCGGGCCCGGCGCGCACCGCAGACGAACTGATCGGCACGGCGACCGCTATTGACCGCGAAGAGATCATTGAGACGCTTTCTAGCACGCTTGGCGACACGCTCGATCGCCAGCCAGGCGTTTCGTCCACCTTTTTCGGCGCAGGCGCCAGTCGCCCGATCTTGCGGGGTCTTGGCGCCGAGCGGGTACAAGTTCTCACCAATGGGATCGGCGTAATCGACGCCTCCGCCGCCTCTCCCGACCACCAAGTGGCGGCCGACGGTATTGACGCGCAATCAATCGAGATTCTGCGTGGTCCAGCTGCGCTGGCCTATGGCGGCGCGGCGATCGGCGGCGTGGTCAATGTCATCGATGGACTGATCGTTGAATCTCTTCCGGAAGAGCCGGTCTCGGGCGATGTTTTCGGCGCCTATAACAGCGTGAATGAAGGCAGCGAATTGGGCGGCCGCGCGCAATTCACGGGCGGCCCGTTCGTACTGACCTTGTCGGCCTCGCAGCGTGATTTTGAGAATTACGATATTCCCGGTTTCGCAGAATCCTCCCTATTCCGCGAGCTGGAGGAAGCTGAAGAAGCCGAAGACGAAGACGGCGAAGAGCACGAGGAGGAGGAAGAAAGCCGCGACACGCTGGAAAACTCCTTCGTCGAAACTGAGTCCTTATCGGCCGGCGTAAGCTGGGTCGGCGAAAACGCGTTCTTCGGCGTCGCTGTGCGTCAGCAAACCGCGGAGTACGGCCTACCCGGCCATGGCGGCCACGAGCACGGACACGGCGAAGAAGAAGATGAAGACGAGGACGGCGAAGAGCATAGCGAGGAAGAAGAAGAAAATCCGTTCATCGACCTCGAGCAAACGCGCATCGACCTGCGTGGCGGCGTCTCTGTCGATAATGGATTCCTAACCGACGTACTCGGTACGCTGGCCATCGCGGATTATGAACACACGGAGTTTGAAGCGCCTGGCGAAGGCGGAACAATATTCGAGACCGAAGGCGTTGAGGGACGCGTTGAGTTCGATCACACCTTCGCAGGTTTTGCAGGCGCGTTCGGCGTTCAATTTCTCGACAAAGAATTCAGCGCGCAAGGTGATGAAGCGTTTATCACGCCTACCGATACGCAAAGCTTCGGCGCGTTTGTCTATGAAACACGCGAATGGGACAGCGGCGTGGGTATTGAAGGCGGCTTGCGGATTGAAACCGTCGAGTTGGACAACATCAACGCCGAGGCTGTTGATTTTGATCTCTTTAGCGGTTCATTCGGCGCGCACCGCCATTTGGCAGGCGGCTGGTTTGTGGGCGGCCAAATCTCCTATTCAGAACGCGCGCCCAATGAGATTGAACTTTATGCGTTCGGCCCTCACCTCGCCACGGAACAGTTTGAAGTCGGCGATGCAAATCTCGACAAAGAATCTGGGATAAACCTTGAGGGCACGGCGCGTTGGAGCAATGGGAATGGCGGCGTTGGGATCAATATCTTCGTCACCGAGTTTTCGGACTTCATCTTCCTGACGCCTGGCGTTATCATCGAAGACGGCGTCGCGGTGAGCGAAGAAGACGGATTGCCTGTTTTCTTATTCGCCCAGGACGACGCTAGCTTTGTCGGCGGCGAGATTTATGGCGACTATACGGTTGAGGGCGGCCCGCTGGGCGCGGTGTGGACATTCGACGCCAGCGTCGACTTTGTCGATGCCGATTTGGACGGAGGCGGTAACGTGCCTTATATCCCGCCGCTAACTTTCAACGCCGGCGCAAGCGCGGAATGGGGACCTTGGGAAGTCGGGGCGGCGGTGACCGTTGCGGACGACCAAGACGATCCTGGCGAAGGTCAACTTCCGACCGACGGCTATACGACGCTGGACCTTCGAGCAGAAGTTGATCTGTCGGATTTCGGCATTGGCGCAGATGGAACGGAATTGTTCATCGAAGCACGCAACGTGACCGATGAAGAAGTCCGCTTTTCAACATCCGCGATTAAAGACGTTGCGCCTGCGCCCGGACAGAACTTCCGAGCCGGCGTTAGGATCGCGTTTTAATGACGGCGCGGCCTCTCCAAACCACGGCGGTCGACATGTCCGCGATCGCCGTGTCGGGGCTGTGTCTCTTGCATTGCCTCGCCCTACCCTTGATCATCGCGTTTCTACCCACCGCCACGCTCTGGGTTGGATCGGAATGGGTGCATCAAGGCTTTGTGGTGATCGCGTTGCTTCTATTCTTGTCGGCCACGCTTAACATCCAGGGCATGAAAGGGCGCGCGGCCTTCGTTTCGCTCGCAGGCCTCGGATTAGCCTTCTTGTTCGCAGGCGCCTTTGTAGAAGCGCTGCACGATTTCGAGGTCCAATTGACGGTGGCCGGGGCTATCCTGCTTGCGGCGGCGCATGCTCTGCGCTGGCGCGGGCACTGGGCTTAAGCTGAACGGCTCTTTTTCCTATCTCTATAGGTATCCAAGTCGGTCGGCATGCCAACCGACATGCTCCGCCATGAAACTCGAGATAAAATAGTAAGAGTGATCATATCCTGCTTGAAATCGGATCGTCGCAGGCTGGCCAGCCTGTTCACACGCTTTCGCAAATCGATGCGTTTTCAATTGTTTGTCTAGAAAATCGTCCGCGCCGCCCTGATCAATAAGCACGTCAGGAATACGCGCGCCGTCCTCCAACAAAGCACACGCGTCATACGCCCGCCAAGCAGCCTCTTCGCCGCCTAAATAGCCTTCGAACGCTTTTTGTCCCCAAGGACATTGAAGCGGCGCGACAATCGGCGCGAACGCAGAAACAGAGCGAAACCGATCAGGATTTCTCAATGCGATCGTCAGCGCGCCATGCCCGCCCATTGAATGACCGGTTATACCTTGCCGCTCCAGATCTACTGGGAAATGCTCCCCTATCAGCCCCGGCAGTTCCGTTTCGATATAGCTCCGCATATTGTAATTTCGATCGAAGGGCGGATTGACAGCATCGACGTAAAATCCCGCGCCCAACCCAAAATCATAAGCGCCGTCTGGATCGTCGGGCACGCCTTCACCGCGTGGAGACGTATCGGGCGCCACAAAGATAACTCCGCGCTCTGCGCATACGCGACGAAACTCGCCCTTTTCGGTGACGTTGGCGTGCGTGCATGTCAGGCCGGACAAATACCAAAGCACGGGCAGTTTTTCGCCTTTAGAATGCTGAGGGACATAAACGGAGAACGTCATGTCCGTCCCAGTTGCGCTTGACGCGTGCCGATAAACGCCCTGGACGCCGTCAATCGCGATATTCTTGGAGACAGTCTCCATTAGTACACAACGACGGAACGGATGCTTTCGCCGCGATGCATTAGATCGAAGCCTTCATTAATCCTATCGAGCGGCATTACGTGGGTGATCATGGGGTCGATCTGGATTTTGCCTTCCATGTACCAGTCGACAATTTTGGGCGTGTCCGTGCGTCCACGCGCACCGCCAAAAGCGGTGCCCTTCCAAACCCGTCCGGTCACTAATTGAAACGGGCGAGTGGAGATTTCTTTTCCCGCCTCCGCCACTCCAATAATGATGCTTTCGCCCCACCCGCGATGACAACATTCTAAGGCTTGACGCATGACATCCGTGTTGCCGGTGGCGTCGAAGGAGAAGTCCACCCCGCCATCGGTCAACTCAATAATATGCGCGACCACGTCATTAACGTTCTTTGGGTTGACGAAATGGGTCATTCCGAACTTACGGCCCCATTCCTCTTTGTCGTTATTGAGATCAACGCCGATGATCTTATCCGCGCCGACCATTTTCGCGCCCTGAATGACATTGAGGCCGATGCCGCCGAGCCCGAAAACGGCGATGTTGTCGCCCGCTTGCACCTTGGCTGTATTGGTGACCGCGCCGACACCTGTGGTTACGCCGCAGCCGACATAGCACGCCTTATCAAAGGGCGCGTCCTTTCGAATTTTCGCAACTGCAATTTCCGGCAAGACCGTAAAATTCGAAAAAGTGGAGCAGCCCATATAATGATAAATTGTCCGCCCTTTATAGGAGAAACGTGAGGTGCCGTCGGGCATCACGCCTTTGCCCTGCGTCGAACGGATCGACGTACATAGGTTCGATTTCTGGCTCGTGCAGGTCTTACATTCACGGCATTCCGGGGTGTAGAGCGGGATGACGTGATCGCCTTCTTTAACGCTCGTTACTCCGGGGCCCACCTCGCGAACAATACCCGCGCCCTCATGTCCCAAGACCGATGGAAAAATCCCCTCAGAATCAAATCCGTCCAGGGTGTAGGCGTCGGTATGGCATATTCCCGTGGCCATAATCTCAACCAAAACTTCGCCTTCCTTCGGTCCTTCCAGATCAAGTTCTACAATCTCCAGGGGTTTCTTGGCCTCAAAGGCGACGGCGGCGCGTGTTTTCATCCGTGGCTCTCCCATATAAAATGAGCGGCGCTGACGACACGTTAGACGTCAAACGCCGCACATTATATCCACAAGGCCTTGTGCCCATGACAATTGAAAATGTCTATGTTTCGCGCCTAGAAAGCGTAAGAGACCCTTCAAATCGTCGGCGCGTAACACAAACCTGCGATCAAGCATCTATAAGCGCGCAAACAGCGTAGAACGAACTTATTCAGCCCCAAAAATACGCATTTGATTACGAAGTCCAACAAGGACCTAAAGGCTCCGCGTCACGTGAGCGCACCCAGCGAACGAATGCGCATTTCCCGCGCAAAATTGTGGACTGGACCTCGACAATAGACGGTTTCAAATGCTCTCTAGCGTACAGGACATAAAGGGGTCGCACTTGCAATACGCACTTAAAGCACTGGCTTTGATCGGCGGGGTGATCCTGTCGGGATGCAGCCAAGAAGAAGAAGTTATCGCGGACGCGATCGTCAGACCCGCCAAGCTTATAGAGGTCGCCGCAGGAGACCAAGTTCAAGAAGTTCGTTTGCCGGCGATCGTCGGCGCCGCTGACACGTCCATCCTGACGTTCCAGGTCGGCGGAGAATTGCAAGAACTCCAAATCATAGAAGGCCAGCAAGTTGCGCAAGGCGACGTTCTCGCGCGCCTCGACCAACGCGACTTCAGAAACAACGTCGCAAGCGCGCAGGCGACATTCGACAATGCGCAGATCGAGTTTGAGCGCGCCGAGCGCCTCATCGCGGAAAACGCAATTTCTCAAAGCATATTCGACCAAAGGCGCAGCGAGCGCGATGTCGCCAAAGCAGACCTCGACAGCGCGCGCAAGCAATTGGACGACAGCGTCATCACCGCGCCCTTCTCCGGCATTGTGGCGGAGATGTATGTTGAATCCTTTGAAACCGTGAGCGCTCGAGAATCCGTCCTAACGCTGCAAAGCGCGGGCGACGCCGAAGCGATCGTTCAGGTCCCGGCGAGCCTTGTGGTGAACATCGAACAATTGGTAGTGATCGACCAAGTCTTGGAACTGGACGCCGCACCGGAGTATCGGCTGCCGGCCGCGTTCGTTGAGGCGGCCACCGTAGCAGACGCCACCACGCAAACTTTCGAGGCGCGGTTTGCTTTTACCCCGCCGCCAAATCTTCTGATTTTACCTGGGATGACGGGTATTCTAGACGGCAGATTTCAGACCTCGGGCGACGACGGAGCCGCGGAAGAAATCATTTCTGTTCCCGTCAGCTCCGTGCTTGCGGAAGCCGGCGAAACTTATGTCTGGCTTCTGGACAGCGACGCAATGACCGTAACACGGCGCAATGTTGAGGTCGGTCCCGGCGTGGATGAATCGGTCGTCATATCGTCTGGTTTGGAACCCGGCGACGTCATTGTCGGCGCCGGCGGCGCGTACCTTTATGAAGGCGCGGAAATTCGCGCATTCGAAGGCTAAGGGTAATTCGATATGAGCCCTGCGGTTTACGCTATTCAAAACCGGCTGATTAGCTGGCTCGTGGTCGTGCTGTCTTTGGCCGGCGGTTCACTCGCATATTTCAACATGCCGCGATTTGAGGACCCAGAATTCTTAATTCGCACCGCACAGATCATTACACAATATCCTGGCGCGACGCCTGAGGAAGTCGCCAATGAGGTCAGCGACGCGATCGAAACCGAACTGCAGAGCATGCAGGAGGTGGACGAAATTCGATCCACCTCATCAGACGGCATGTCGATTATCAGCGTCGACATCAAACACGCCTTCTCCGGCACCAAAGGCGAGTTGCAAGCGGTGTTCAACCGCATGCGCAATCGGGTCAGCGACGCTGAGGCGAACCTTCCGCCCGGCGCCGAAAAACCCGAGGTAAATGATGATTACGGCGACGTCTTCGGCCTTTACTATCTCGTCACGGGCCCCGGCTTCTCCATCATTGAACTTGAAGACTACGCCGAAGCGCTGCGCACGGATTTGCTCACCGTCGACGGCGTCGCGAAAGTTCAGCTCAGCGGACAGCAGACCGAAGCTATCTACGTTGAGATTTCGCGTGACCGCGCCTCTGCGCTCGGGGTTTCAGTAGCGAATATTTTCGACGATTTGTCGCAGCAAAACTCTGTTCAATCCGCCGGCAAAGTCCGAACTAACGGCCAGCGTATCGTCATCAATCCCTCTGGCAGCATCGATTCTGTTGAAGAGATCGCCAGCACGATCGTGAGCACCGCCGACAGTTCAGATCTCGTTTACCTTAGCGACGTTGCAAATGTGTGGCGCGGCTTTGTCGAGCCGGCGCAGAGTATTGTCCGCTACAATGGGCGCCCCGCGATCGGCATGGGCATCACAAACGTCACCGGCGCAAACGCTGGCAAAATCGGCGATGAAATCCGTGTCAAGATGCAAGAAACGCTGGGCGAACGCCCCATCGGCATAGAGGTGAATGAATACTATCACCAGGGCGATGCGGTAAATGAATCCGTTGAGAGCTTCGCGTGGAACGTCGTCGCGGCGCTCGTTATCGTGCTTATCACCTTATTCCTATTCATGGGATTACGATCCGCAATCATTATCGGCGCGGTCCTTCTCGTCACAATCGCGGCGACCCTCGCGACGATGAATTTAGTCGGTATCCCGCTGCACCGCATTTCGTTGGGGGCGTTGATCATTGCGCTCGGCATGCTGGTCGACAACGCCATCGTTGTCACGGAAGGCATATTGGTCGGCGTTCAGAACGGGCGGAAAAAGATCGATATCGCTCGCGATATCGTCGACCGCACCAAATGGGCGCTGCTGGGGGGCACGATTGTCGGCATCGTCGCCTTCGCCCCAATCGGATTCGCTCCCGGCGATACGGGCGAATATGCACAGCATTTGTTCTGGGTCGTCCTGATCTCCCTGCTTTATAGCTGGGTTTTCGCAATCACCCTTGCGCCCTTCTTCTCAGACCTTCTGTTCAAGGAGAACACTGACAAAGCCGGCGAAGAGAAGGGCGACGGTTTGTTCGCCCGCACGTACAAGAGCTTCATTCGCGGTGTGTTGATGTTGCGCTGGTTCGTGGTGCTGGCGTGTATCGGTATTTTCGGCGTGGCGATCTATGGCTTCCAATTCGTCAATATGGGCTTCTTCCCATCGTCCACCACACCTCAATTGGCCGTAGACTATTGGCTGCCAGAAGGAACGGCGATCGAGACGACCTCCGACGATTTGATTGAAATTGATAACTACCTACTCGGATTAGAAGGCGTCGAACGCGTGCATTCTATAGCTGGGCAAGGCGGCATGCGTTACATGCTGATCTATGCTCCTGAAGACCCGAATGCGGCGTTTGGTCAATTTTTGATCCGTGTGGATAGTTTGGACCGGGTGACGTCGATCCTGCCTGAAATTCAGAGCTATTTGAACGAAAACTATCCTGCAGCGCAGCCGCGCGTTTGGCGGTTCCAGCTCGGTCCAAGCTCGGGCTCAAAGATTGAAGCCGTGTTCCAAGGGCCAGATCCGAAAGTGCTTCGGGAACTAGCGAACCAGGCGCAGAAAATCTTGCTCACAGATCCAGAAGCGACCGGAGTTAAAACAGATTGGCGCCAAGAAGTTCCGGTCATCGTTCCGGAATATGATTCGGAGCGCGGCCGCCGGGTCGGCGTCTCGCGAGAGGATCTGTCGGACGCCTTGGCGACAAATTTCTCCGGCAGCACGATCGGCGTCTATCGCGAGGGTGACGATCTTATCCCGATCATCTCGCGTGCGCCGGAAAACGAACGGATCGATTTGGCGTCTGGCGCCGGCATTCAGGTGCTGAGCAGCCGCGCCGGCGTCACAATTCCAATCTCGGAGGTCGTTCAAGATCCGCGTTGGACCTGGAGAGACGGCCAGATGCGCCGGGAAGACCGGGTTTGGACGTTAAAGGCGCAGGCGGACCCGGTCTCAGGCGTTTTAGCCTCGACAGTTCTGGGCCGCGTTCAGCCGCAAATAGAAGCGATCGAATTGCCGGAAGGCTATACGCTGCGATGGGATGGAGAGAATGGCGACAGTTCAGAGGCTAATGATCAACTCGCCGGCACCTTCCCTGCGGCGATCTTAGTTATCGTTTTGGTGCTGATCTTCCTGTTCAACGGTCTACGCCAACCCATTGCGATTTGGACGATTGTCCCCTTGGCCATTGTCGGCGTGGTGGTGGGTCTGCTCTCGACCAATACGACAATGGAGTTCATGGCCATTTTGGGCGTGCTGTCCTTGGTCGGGCTGCTGATCAAAAACGCCATCGTGCTTGTCGATCAGATGGATTTGGAGATCAAAGAAGGCAAACCGCGCTATGACGCCGTCGTCGACAGCGCCGCAAGCCGTGTGCGTCCGGTCATGATGGGCGCCTTGACCACAGTCTTGGGCGTTATCCCGCTGTTCGCGGACGTATTCTTCGCATCGATGGCTGTGGTGATCGCTTTCGGATTAAGCTTCGCAACGCTCATCACTTTGGTCGTTCTGCCAGTTATCTACGCCATCTATTTTGGCGTATCCTCCTCTGAAAGCGCCGCTCGACAAAAGGAGGCCGCTTAACATGCCTAGCACACCCTACAGTTTGAAAGTCGTCCTTTCAGCGATCCTGCTCGCCGGATGCGCCAGCGTCAGCACCGGCACCGAAGAGGCCAGTACGCTCGCCGAGGAAGCGCTGCCGGAGGTTGTTGCGGAATGGAAGGAAATCGAAGAACGCGTCGTAGGCGAACCCGTCGGTTGGATCGGCGCATTCGAGGATCCCGTGTTAGAAAAGCTCGTGGCCGAAGCTCAAGAGAACAACAAGAATCTGGAAGCGGCGGCGGCGACGGTGGAAAGCTCACGCGCCCTCGCGGGCATCGCCGACGCGCAATTGTCGCCCGATGTATCCGCCGGTCTTACGACTGAGAACTCAGGCATCTTGGACGGCGGCGATAGTTCCGATATCGGTCTCGGCCTTGAAGCCAGTTGGGAAGTCGATCTTTGGGGACGCCTGCGATCCGGCCGTGAAGGCGCGGTTCGCGACCTTGAAGCGGTCGAAGCCGATTATGTGTTCTCGCAATACTCGCTCGCAGCGTCCGTCGCCGAGGCTTACTTCCTCGCCATTGAGGCGCATCAACAATTGGGCGTGACCGAAGCGAATGTCGAAGCGCTGACGGAAACCGACCGCATTGTACGGGTCCGCTTAGAAAACGGCATGGGCGACGCCGAAGACGCCGCGCTGTCCTTGTCCGACCTGTCGGCCGCGCGGGATTCCTTGATCGAGCTTGAAGGTTCAAAACGCGACGCGCTGCGCGCCTTGGAATTGCTGCTTGGCCGCTATCCGTCGGCGGATATTGAACTGCGCGGCGATTTGCCGGCCGTGCCCCCCGCCCCGCCCGCGGGCATTCCGTCTGACCTTCTCGAAAGACGGCCGGATCTAATCGCGGCGGAGCGCCGCATCGCATCCGCGGTGACCGGCGTGGACGAGGCGAAGGCGGCCAAACTCCCATCGCTAAGCCTCACCGGCAGCATTGGTGGATCGTCTAACGATCTTTCGAACATTCTCGATCCCAGCAATGTCGCATGGTCGGCTGCATCCAGCTTACTTGCGCCGATTTTCGACGGCGGCGAACGCGACCGCCAGGTTGATTTGGCGGACGCAGAACTTCAAGCAGCCGTGGCCGAATACGCCGACGCGGCGCTAGACGCCTTCTCGGATGTCGAAACGGCTTTGGACCAATCGGTGGTGCTGCGCCGCCGTGAAGAACAATTGCAGGTGTCGTCCGACCAAGCTGACGAAGCGCTGCGCCTCGTCAATCTTCGCTACAGCGAGGGCGAGACAGACCTGATCGACGTGCTGGACATTCAAACACGCGCGTTGAGCGCAAAGAGTGATTTGATCAGCGTGCAACGCGGCCAGCTATCCGAATATGTCGCACTCAATCTCGCGCTAGGCGGTAGTTGGGAATGAGTGTTCTGGGCGAGCCGAAACCGAGCCTCGCCCGACAACGCGAGGTGGATGCGTTAAACCGCACCTGGATCGCTTGTCCCTATTGCGACAGTCTTTGGCGACGCCCTGTCCTGCAAGAAGGTCAGCGCGTCAAATGCGGCCGTTGCCATTCGGTGATTTTGACGAACAAACATCGCAGCGCCGAGCGGACCATCGCGCTCATGATCGCCAGTCTAATCCTCTACGCCGTCGCAATCAGCTTTCCCTTCATGCGGATGGAGCGTTCCGGCCTGTCGAATGAGATCTCGGTGATCGATTCGGTCATGATCCTTTGGACGAACGACATGAATAGCCTTGCGGTCATATGCGGCGCTTTCATTCTGCTCTTTCCGCTCAGCCGCATCATTCTGCTGTTGTTTGTCGGTATGAGTCTTCTCGGAAAGGTTTCAACAGGGCGGCCCCACGCCTTGTCCTTTCGGTTAGCGCAGTATTTGGAGCCTTGGACAATGGCCGAGATCTTCATGATCGGCGTGATCGTATCTTTGGTGAAAGTGGGAAAGCTGGCGGATATCTCTCTTGGTCCCGCATTCTGGGGAATGTCCGGTCTGATCGTCTTGCTCACCTTGGGAGCTTCTGCAGTGTGCCGGGACACGATCTGGCAAGATATTCGGCGAACGCCATGACAACCGCACGCGAGAAGGGGTTGGCGTTGTGCAGGACGTGCGGAACTCTGACCGACCGCCCTGGCGAGACCTGCACGGTTTGCGGCGCCAAAACGCGTCTGCGAAACCCCCATTCGATTCAAAAAGTTTGGGCGCTATGGATCGCCGGCGTCGTGGCCTACATCCCAGGAAATGTGATGCCGATTATGGTGACGCAGTCAGCCTCCGGTGAAAGCCCGGCCACGATAATGGGCGGCGTGATCACGCTGATTCACCACGAAAGCTATGCGATCGCCGCGGTGATCTTCATCGCCAGCATCGTTGTGCCGCTCTCAAAGTTCGCCGTGATCGCGTGGCTCACTCTATCGATCCAACGACAATGGGCGATAGATGATCATCGACGCCATTTCGCGCATGAACTGGTGGAGTTTATCGGCCGATGGTCAATGATTGACGTTTTCGTCGTCGCCGCTTTGGCGGCTCTTATTCAAATCGGCGGGCTCATGTCGATCTTACCGGGGCCCGGGGTAGACGCCTTCGCAATGTCGGTCATTTTCACTATGTTTTCAGCGATGAGTTTAGACCCGCGCCTTATCTGGGATCGTCCGTCCAAAACTCCGGAGACCAAACATGTCCCCGCCTGACTCTATGGATTTGGAAGTTGAAGACCGCAAACGCGGCGGAATTTCCACGGTTTGGATCGTTCCAATTCTCGCTGCGCTGATCGGCGGCGCCGTCGCCTGGCAATCGCTAAGCGAACGCGGTCCGGAGGTTGAAATCCGCTTTACCGAAGCGCAGGGCGTACGCGCCGGGAAGACGGAGATTAAACATCGCGACGTGGTGGTGGGTTTGGTTGAGGACGTGAGCTTTGGCGAAGGCTTGGAAGAAGTGGTCGTCACCGCTCGGATGGAACCTGAGATCGAACCCTTTTTGGGAGAGACCACCGATTTTTGGATCGTCAGCGCCAATGTGTCTGGGACGAATTTAACCGGGCTAAGCACGATCTTATCGGGCGCTTACATCGAAGTGGATTGGTCGCGACCACCGTCATCGAGCCGGCGCGAATTCGAAGGTCGCGACGTCCCGCCGCTTACACCGCCAGGTGCGCAGGGACGCCATGTTCGGCTTACCTCCCCGGATGCGGGATCCGCCTCCGTCGGCGCACCGATATACTACCGCAAACTAAAGGTCGGACAAATTGAGAGCCGCGAACTGTCGGAGGATTTTCGGCAAGTCACCTATACGGCTTTTATCGAGGCGCCCTATGATCAACTGATCGGCGCGTCGACGCATTTCTGGAACGCATCCGGCGTCACCGTCGTGGCGGGCACGGACGGCTTGGCGCTCAAACTTGAATCCCTGCAATCCTTGATCGCCGGCGGCGTGGCGTTTGACAGGATCGGTTTGGCGCTGAGCGACGCGCCACTCGCAGACGATCCCGTCTTTCCTCTTTACGCCGACAGAGAAGCAGCGGTGGACAGCCGCTATTCCGCAGATGAAGACGAAAACATCTTCTTCATGGCGAAGTTCGAAGACTCGATAAACGGTTTGGAGCCCGGCGCGCCGATCGAGTGGCAAGGCATCCGTATCGGAACTGTCGCGGACATTGTGCTGAATGTGGGCGCTGAGCCAAGCGAAGCGTTTATATATGTCGTACTCTCGCTGGAACCGAACCGCATAGGCGCCAGCGACGAAACCTTGGAGGCCGGTTTGGCCGGCCTCAATCGATGGGTTGAATCCGGCATGCGTGTGCAGCTCGCCTCAGGCAACATTCTGACCGGCCGCAAACTTGTTCGCTTTGTCGACGGCGTCGGCGTTGAAAAAGCCGAGATCGACTTTTCGGCGACGCCGTATCCCGAGCTGCCCACGGCGCCTGGCGGCCTGGGCGCCGCTCAGCAAAATGTCGAAGACATTATTGAAACGGTCTCAGACCTGCCGCTTGATCAATTGTTCGGCGCTGCAATCACCTTGCTCAATGATGCTGACGCGCTCCTCGCCAACCCGGACACTCAACAATTGCCCGGCGATCTCAGCAATGCGCTGGAGGCGCTCGGCGCGGCTGCGGTCAATATTGACGAAGCAAGCCAAAACCTTCCGCGCCTAATCGACAATCTCAACCAAATCGCGATGGCGGGCGAAACCACGCTTTCGGGCCTTTCGCCCGATTCAGAGCTTTATGTCGATCTGACGCGCGCTGTGGGAGATTTGCGGGACGCCGCACGATCTTTGGCGGCGCTATCCAGCCGGCTTGAAGAAAACCCCAACGCATTGATTACGGGACGATAACAATGACTGTATTTCGCAATACCTTGTTTTTCGCCCTGTCCACATCTGTCACGGCTTGCGCATCCAGCGCGCCGCCGTCTCTCTATGTCCTCGACCTCCCGGCGCCGACGAGGGCGTCCGGCGCTCCGGACGCCGCGATAGGCCTCTTCGAAGTCTCGCTGCCTGCCTATGCGCGCAATCCGCAAATTACGACCATGACGGACGGAGCTACGCTGTTCGAAGACGATGATCATCGCTGGGCGAACCCACCCGCAGAGGCAATTTCCGCCGCGTTGGCGAGATCCTTGGAGGACTCCTTCGACAAACCCGTTGTCCTCAAACCCTATCCGCGCGGCTTGACGCCCGAATTGCAGCTTTCCATCGCCTTCGATCATTTCTATCGAACGCCAAGCGGCAGCGCGGAGTTTGGCGGTCAATTCATCATTATCGAGGATGATGAAATTACGGATATCGAACGTTTCAACATCACCGCCACGCCATCAAACGACAGCTATCGCGGCTATATGCAGTCGGTGTCTGCAGGCCTTGAGCGGCTCGTCGACATTATCGAATCCAAAATAGAGGAACCGCCGCTGGGGTAGTAAGGCATGATCACATTCAGCATCTTAGTCGGCGTCGGGATTATCGCCTTTAGCATCGCCCTGACCTCGGCAATGATTGTTGTTTGTATCGATTTGTTGGACCACATCGATAAGGGACGGATCCGCGTGATCGGGTCTTTCTCCAAAACTGTGGTGCTCACCGCGATCACATGCTGGCTCGTTACGGGCTTTTTGTTCGTCAGTCTTATCTGGGCTTGGCTATATCTGTATCTCGGCGATTTCCAAGAGTTCGAGCCGGCTTTCTATTTCTCTCTGATCTCAATAACGACGGTCGGGTATGGCGATATCATCCTGACCAGCGACACACGGCTTCTAGCTGGCTTTCAAGCCGCTGACGGCTTTATCTTGTTCGGTCTAGATACCGCATTCCTGTTTGAAGTGGTGAGACGCCTGCGGGGCTGATTGGAGTGTCGACAGTCTAAGGCGCGGTTACGTCATACCCATAAAGCTGATCAGACATTTTGTGGATCAGCGCAGGCGCGACTTTTCCGGCCAACCACATCGGGCCATAGGTCGCAAGCTGACCCAGCCACGTTCTGCGGTGAAAGACCTTTGAGTTTCCGCTGGACCGCGCCTGAACAGCGCTTGCGCGCTCATAGCGGACCGATTGATACGCTCTTAATCCATCGTTGGCCGACGCGGAAGACGCGAGCTCTCGGGCCAACACCCAAGCATCCTCAACCGCCATCGCCGCGCCTTGCGCCATAAAGGGTAACATCGGGTGCGCCGCATCACCCAAGAGCGCGACGCGTCCGTCCACCCAAGTCGTCAGCGGGGCGCGGTCAAACAACGCCCAGCGAAACAGCCTATCTGTCTTTTCCAGGATACGCGTAATCGTCGGATGCCATCCTGCGAAATCGGCCAGCGCCTGCTCGCGGCTCCCCTCCTCGGACCAGGATTCGAGGGTCCAGCCGTCTCGTTCTACAACAGCGACTAAGTTCGCAAATTCGCCCCGACGCACCCGATAGGTCGCGCAATGCGCGCCACGCCCCATCCAAGCGCACGCCGTGGGTCTTGGCGCGTCGGTCCCCAAAAGCTTGATGGGAACAATCGCGCGCCATGCGACATTACCGGTAAAAACCGGGCGGTCAGCGCCGAGCATCTGATCGCGAACGACCGAATGAACGCCATCCGCGCCGACAAGGACGTCGCCCGACAGCTCCGATCCGTCTGCGAGCTCAACTGTCACGCTGTTTAAGGTCTGCCGATACCCGGCGACCTCTTGGCCCAATCGAACCGACGTCTTTTCTTTTTCTCGAAGTGCGCTTGCGAGCAGCGTGATGTAGTCGGCGCGATGAATATGCAGATAGGGCGAGCCCCACCGCTCAAGCGCAGTCTCCGCCAACGGAATGTTGAAAAGCATCTGGCCCGACCGTCCCATCCGCGCCTCAATCGCTTCCGGGCGGACCGCAAACCTATCGAACGCGCCGCCTAGGCCGAGCGCCTCAAACACCCTCATTGCATTGGGAGGAATTTGGATACCGGCGCCAACATCACCCAGTTCCGCCGCGCGTTCTAAAACGACGACATCATGCCCATGATGCAGGCAGCACAGCGCCGTCGTCAGTCCGCCAATCCCGCCGCCCGCAATGATGATCTTCATATTCGGCCGCTCGCTTCACACGCCAACAGCGCAGATTGAGCGCTCAGAACACCGTTATGCGGCCGCCCAAAGCGACGCAAGCTTTAGAGACGCGGCTCGATTGGGCCGCACCGTTTATGTCCTAGTCTGGATAAAAATGGTCGGAGCGAGAGGATTCGAACCTCCGACCCCCGGTCCCCCAGACCGGTGCGCTAACCGGGCTGCGCCACGCTCCGACCCCGGTAGGCGGCCGTTATAAGAGCGGGCCGGCCGGGTGGCAATCTAAGATTTCTTTGGTCGCTGCGGATCGCCGTCTACGAAATCGTCCGCACCTGATCCAACCGCGCCTTCAAATCTGTCAGATCGGTCAGCAGACGGCCCAAACGAGCTTTTGACGCGTCGTCGTCCGCCGAATCAAAAGCGCCGCCCTCAACGGCCTGCCGCACGGTCGACTGCAGATCTCGCACGGATTTGCCGGCGGCGCTTTCGGATAAGCCGCGTTGAGAGCGGCCCGACGCAACCTCGTCGGCTGGCAATGGCGCGACATTCGGTTCAACGTGCGTTGAAGCTTGACCGTTCAGCAGCTTTTGCGCGCCCCGGATCGTCATACCCCGATCATGCAACAAGGTCTGAATGGCGCGCAGCGCCTCCATGTCCTCGGGTCGATAAAAGCGTCGACCATCCTTACGCTTCATGGGCGAAATTTGGGGGAATTTCGTTTCCCAGAACCGCAAAACGTGCGGCTTCAAACTCAACTCCGCAGCCGCTTCTCCAATGGTGCGAAAAGCCCTGTCAGACTTTTCACTACGCGCCGTCGCAGTATTTCCGTCAGGCGCTTGGGTCGCGTTATTTGGGTTTTCTATTGAACCGAAATCTTGCTTCAAAGACGGCAGCATGCACAATCCTTCAGACCGGCGATTAATCCGCGAGCGCCGCTTCAATCCGCCGACGCAGCAATGGAGACGGTTTGAAGGACACGACGCGGCGCGCCGTAATGGGAGCTTCTTGACCAGTCTTGGGATTTCTTCCCACGCGGGCGTTTTTACGCCGGACGACGAAATTGCCGAAGCGCGCGAGCTTCACCGGTTCTTCATTGACTAATTCATCGCACACCAACTCAAGCACGCGCTCGAGAAAATCGCTCGAATCTTGTCGGGTCAGCCCCACCTCGCGCACAAGCGCGTCAACGATGTGGGCGCGGGTCACGGTTTCTTCAGTCACGCGGTCGCTCCAGCCTCGATGACTTAAAGGTAACGCGCGTCGCGCCTGCTGTTAAGGGGTGATAACGTCAAATATCAAATAAATTCATCTGTTTACTTGTCATTAATCAAAGGCGAATGAGCGCCGACCCCCACGACAAGCCGCCGCCGATCGCCTCGATCAGTACGGTGTCGCCGGATTTCATCCGACCTTCTTCATGCGCAACGCTCATCGCCAAAGGCACTGAGGCGGCCGACGTATTGCCGTGGTCTGCGACCGTCGAAACAATTCGCCCGTCTTCCAAATCCATCGCTCGGGCGACGGCCTTTAGAATGCGCTGATTCGCTTGATGTGGAACAAACCAATCAACATCATCGATTGTGATGTCAGATTGTTCCACCAATTCGCGCATCGATGCAGAGATTTTTGAGACGGCGTGCTTAAAGACTTGATTGCCGACCATGCGCAAATGACCCACTGTTTGCGTCTCCGACGGACCGCCATCGACATAAAGCAGATCGCCATAGCGCCCGTCAGAGCGCAAATGCGCGCCCAAGACGCCCGCATCGCCCGCCTTTCCGACTTCGACCGCTTCGAGCACCACGGCGCCGCCGCCATCCCCAAACAACACGCACGTGCCGCGATCCGACCAATCCAAAATGCGCGAGAATGTCTCTGCGCCGATTACCAAGGCGCGCTTAAACTGCCCGCGCGCAAGGAAGTTATCCGCCGTTGCAATCGCGAAAACGAAGCCCGAACACACCGCTTGCAAATCGAACGCAGCGCCAGCCTCAACGCCAAGCTTTTGTTGTACGATGGTGGCTGTCGCTGGAAAGGTTCGATCCGGCGTTGCGGTCGCAACGATGATTAAATCAATATCCGCAGGCGTTACGCCCGCCACATCCATCGCTCGGCGCGCCGCCGCCGCCGCAAGATCTGAAGTCAGCTCGCCATCTGCGGCGATATGGCGTTTCTTGATACCTGTGCGCTCCGTAATCCATGCGTCGTCCGTGTCCACCATCGTCGCCAGGTCATCATTGGTGAGCACTTTTTCAGGCAGATAGCCGCCAACGCCGCGAAGCAAAGAGCGATACGGCGCTGTATTCGCGATCATGACGCGGCCTCCTTCAGCGCCTGCGCTTCAGAGGCGGCGGCTAACCGTTTCAAATTGACCGCCACTTCGTCGGCGAACCGGCTCTCGCACATATTCGACGCAATACGCACTGCGTTCGCGAAGCCGATCGCATCCGTGCCGCCATGGCTTTTGACGACGACGCCGTTTAGGCCCAGAAACACGCCGCCATTCACCGCACGGGGGTCCATGCGCGCCTGGAACCGACGCAGCGCCGGCATTGCTATTAACGCGCCCAGCCGTGAAAAAACGCCAGATTTCAGCGCGTCGCTCAAAAACCCGCCAACCAATCGAGCTGCACCCTCGGCTGATTTCAGTGCGATGTTGCCGGTAAAGCCGTCGGTGACGATGACGTCGACGCCCGAAAGGCTGATATCATCGCCCTCCACAAAGCCGTGATAGGCCATGTCCAAGCCACAATCGCGGATCAATTGCGCCGCCTCGCGAACCTCGTCATGGCCTTTCATGTCTTCAGACCCGATGTTCAAAAGACCGACCTTTGGACGATCCTTGTGATGAACGGCGCGCGAAAACGCTTCGCCCATAATCGCAAACTCGACCAATTGCTCGGCGTCGGCGGCGATGTTCGCGCCCACATCCAGAACGGCGGCGACCCCGCTCGTCGTCGGCCAATTGGCGACCAAAGCCGGACGATGCAGGCCCTCTTGCGTACGGAGAATCAACTTCGCCATCGCCATAAGCGCGCCGGTATTTCCAGCCGACACGGCGGCGTCCGCGTCGCCGGTCTTCACCGCCTCGATGGCGTTCCACATGGACGTGCCTTTGCCGCGACGCATAGCTTGCGACGGTTTCACATCCATTCCGATCTGGCGATCCGTGTGCCGCACCTCGGCGCGCGCCTTTGTTAGAGGCGCCGCGTCCAGCAAGGGCGTCAGCGTGTTTACATCGCCATGCAATAAAAAGGCGTAATCGAGATTGTCCTTTGCAAAACGCTCCAGGCCCGCAACGACGGTATCGGGTGCATTGTCTCCGCCCATTCCGTCGACTGAGATCGTTTTTCTATCGGTCATGCTCATCCGTCATGGCTGACGCCGAACCTCGGCGACCGTCTCATAGCATGCATAGTGCGAAACGATACCCATACAATTGTAACGCTATAAGCTTAGCGTGGCATCCGGCCAGTCAAATTGCGCGCTGAGAAGGCTTTCTTCGCCTTGTGCGTCCAACGCCGCCGCGACTTTCCGCGCGTATTGCGCGAACGAAGACGCGACCTCGTCCTTCAAATCGATGTTACGCGCGATAGCGTCCGCCAGCGCAGTCTCAGCCGCATCAGGCGCCAAAGCAGCGTCATAGGCGCGGGCGCGACCGTAAAACGCCTCGCCGATTCGTCGGATTTTTTTTCCCACGCGCAGATCGCCTGTTCCGATTTCACGCAGCGCATCGTCAAATCCAGAGAATAATTCGTCGAACACCTCCTGCGCGAAGGCTTGCCCGGTCGGCCCCAATTCGCGCAAACGCCGCAGCGCCAAGGCGCTGTGCAAAGCCGCCACTTCGAACCGGCCGGCAAAGGTGTCTTCAACGCGACCATCGCCAAAAAACGCTGGTTGCAGCGCCTGCGCCATGATCGACGCGTGCGCGCTATCGACCAATTCTCGTTGATCCTTACGACCGCCCATCACTGCTTTTAAGAAGTTCACGCCGCCCTCGCCGCTTGCCAAACATCACCTCGTCCAGATACGACAGTGATCGATACTTGGAGAGGTCATATGGCGAAGCGCGCGGTTTTGGTAGTCGCTGCGACAGTGTTATCGCTCGGCGCATGCCAAGCGAGCCAAAATTATCACGGCTATGTGCCCGATCAGGTGGAGCCCACAGAGGTCGAGGCGAACGTTGATACGCGGTCAACCGTGCTCGCCCGTTTGGGGTCGCCATCGACCACAAGCGTGTTTGACGATGATGTATGGTTCTACATCTCGTCCACACGCCGCCAAATGGCGTTTTACAAACCAAAAGTGACCGAACGCAAAGTCGTTGCGATCAAATTCAATGACGAGGACGTCGTTGAAGCCGTTGAGGTCGGCGACATCACGGATGGCCAAATTGTCGAATATGCGTCGCGGGAGACGCCCACGCGCGGACGCGAACTGGGTCTGTTGGAGCAATTGTTCGGCACGATCGGCCGCTTGCCGTCGCAATTGCCGGGACAAGAACGCGGCCCCGGCGACAGCGGCCCCTAGTCAGAAACGTTTCAGCGCGGCTTAGAATCCAAGCTTACTGGCGACGTGTTCGAACTTCATGTCGACCAAAGCGTCGTCCTCGCCAACGGCTTCGTTAGCGGCTTCTAAGAACACTTGTTTCGCACGCTCAACATCGAGCGTGTCATAGTCGCCTTCGACGTGAAGACTAACGCGGTGTGAGGCGCGGATGACGGCGTCGCGGATCTTATGGGCCTGCTCGCGGTAAACCCAAGTGCTCTTTCCGTCCGCGACGCGCATACGCCCGCTGGCGAATAGATAGTTTTTAAGCTTCCGGTTTTCGAAGATTGGGAACACCAACCCGTCCAGCTCAACTGACCGAATAGCTTCTTCTTCTGAAAGCTCCGCCTCGTCCTTGTCGCTCCCGGCCGCGTAGGCGGGAACGTCCATCATGGCGTGCCAAGCAATGACGGCCATCAGTACGGAAAACAAAGCGAAACGGCGGGACATGTCGAACTCCTATCGATACCGCCAGTTTAGCCTTGATTGGTTGAGACCAGGTTAGGATTGCGCGCTGAAGTGCGCCCAACCCGCACGATCGACATTTAGAGGCATGCCTGACGCATCCAGCACAAATACGCCGGGTTTAGCGTTGAGCGTTCCGATGCGGGTCGCCGCGACGCCGGCGGCTTTTGCGGCGGATACAATGTCCGCCGCCAATGACGGCGGCGCGCTAAACAGAGTTTGATAATCATCCCCGCCGGTGGCGAGCAACAATCGGCCGGTATTTTCGTCCTGAGACGCCAGCCATCGCGCCGCAGCTTCGCTCACGGGCATCTCGGAAAGGTTCAGCGTCGCGCCGAGCCCGGACGCCTCCGCGAGATGCTGCAAGTCCGCGATCAATCCATCAGATACGTCCACCGACGCAGAGGCGAAGTTGGCGACCACCGCCGCAAACGCGAGTTCGGGCGGCGCCGGCGTGCGATAAACACCCGACAGACGCGCGCAATCAACAGCAGAGACAGACGCCAAATCGCCTTGAGCGGCGCGCAGTCCCAGGAAGCCGTCTCCAATGCTCCCCGTCACCCAAAGGTCCTCGCCGGCGTGGCCGCCAGACCTTCGGATCGGTCCGGCCTGACCGCAAACGCCGTGAAGGGTGAGCGAGAGCGTCAAAGGTCCAGGGGTCGAAACCGTATCGCCTCCCAACAAGGCCACGTCCCAATGCGCCAGATCGCTGTCCAAGCCCGCTGCAAAAGCCGCTAAATCGCGCTCAGCGCGCGTCGCCGGCCAGGCGAGCGTCAGTGAAGCCGCCAATGGTTTAGCGCCCTTCGCCAAACAGTCGGATACATTCACGCGCAAAAGTTTGCGAGCGACCGTATCAAGCGGATCACCCGGCAAGAAATGAACGCCCTCGACTAGCGCGTCAGTGGTCACAACCACGCGCGCGCCGGACGGGATAACCAGCTCTGCAACGTCGTCCGACAAATCGGCTGCGCCTGCATACTGGGCCAAAGGCGTGAAATATTTCGAGATAATATCGAACTCGTTCATGAAAACGAGTTTAGCTCAAGCGCCGCCGCCACGCACGTCGCCAGCTACGCTGTCCAACAACCCATTGATGAATTTCGGTTCGGCGCCTTCAAAAAACGCATGCGCGATAGAAACGTATTCGTCGAGAATGATCTGGACGGGAAGATCGTCACGTCCGATCAATTCATAGACGCCGGCCCGCAAAATGGCGCGTGAGGTCGCATCCAGTCTTTCAATTCGCCAGCCATCGGCGAGACGCGCGACGATCGCCGCATCAATGTCGCTTTGACGGTCGACGACGCCGTTGACGACGTCTTTGAACAAATCCGGGTCGGCTTCTTCGATCGGGCTTCCGTCATCATCGAGCCCGAGCCGATCCTCCAAAAAATCGAGAATAACCGATCGCGCGCTCTGACCGGTTTGCTCCATTTGATAAAGCGCCTGCACCGCCGCCAGCCGCGCGCCGGACCGACGCGCTTTTCGCAGCTTGCGTTCGGCGTCTTTATTGAGGGCTTTTTGCTCGGGCATTTAGTCCTCAACGGCGAGGAAGCGACGCGATAAGCCGACCATGGTCAAGCACGCGTCCGCGACCTCCTTGCCCTTGTTCTTTTGCGTGCGATCCGCGCGCGCCCAGGCTTGATCCTGCGTTTCGCAGGTGAGAACGCCAAACCCCAAAGGTACGCCGGCGAGCGATAAATCCATCAAGCCACGCGCCGCTTCACCGCAGACATAATCGTAGTGAGATGTCTCGCCCCGGATGACGCAGCCCAAGGCGATAAAGCCGTCATATCCGCCCGCTTCCGCCGCCATGGCGATTGCGCCCGGCAATTCAAAAGCGCCAGTGACCTCCAGCATTTCGTGACTTGCGCCCGTCCCGGACAACACATCGGTGACGCCCGCCTCCAGCTCGGCGGCGATGCGCTCGTAATAGCGCGATGTGACGATCAGAATGTGCGGGGCTTCGGTGCTCACGATTTCTCTCCATGAATGGGCCGCCACCCCTCAACGCTCAGACCGTATCCGTCAAGCCCCGGAAGCTGCGCGGGCTTGGAGCCAGACAGAATGATCATCCGCCGCACGCCGAGATCCTTCAAGATTTGCGCGCCGACGCCATACTCTTTAAGCGGCCCTGTTTCATCCGCCGTACCCTCGTCGCGTGCACCTAATTGCATAGCGATTTCCGCGCCCATGCCCATGCGCACAAACACTGCGGCGCCCGGTTCGTCAGATTGGGCCAATTGCTGCAGCGCGGCCTCAACCACATGTGCTCGACCACCGGACTTCCCAAGAAAATCATTTAAAAAGTCCACACGGTGCACGCGCACCAGCGTAAGCTCCTCCGGCGTAATCTTGCCTTTTGTCAGCGCGACGTGTTCAGCGCCGTCCAAAGTGTTGCGAAAAACGATGATCTTAAAATCGCCGCCAAATTCGGTTTGAAACTCGCTTTCGATGCGGCGTTCCATAAACCGGTCGTCACGCCGGCGATACGCGATGAGATCGGCAATGGTGCCGATCTTCATATTGTGGAGCTGTGCGAAGGCAACGAGCTCGGGCAAGCGCGCCATTGTGCCATCATCATTCATGATCTCGCAGATTACGCCCGCCGGATAGAGCCCCGCCAGCCGAGAGATGTCGACGCTCGCTTCGGTATGGCCCGCACGGACCAGTACGCCGCCATCCTTTGCGACCAATGGAAAGACATGGCCCGGCGAGACAATGTCTTCAGGGCCTTTGGTGGGATCGATCGCCACGGCCACCGTATGCGCGCGGTCATGCGCGGATATGCCGGTCGTGACCCCGTCCTTGGCCTCAATCGACACGGTAAATGCGGTGCCCATGCTTTCACGATTTTCCCGCGCCATCATGTCCAGATCCAACGCTCGAGCTCTCGCCCGGTTCATGGCGAGACAGATCAAGCCGCGCCCGAAGCGCGCCATGAAATTCACCTGGTCAGGTGTGGCGAATTGCGCCGGAATGATGAGATCGCCTTCATTTTCGCGGTCTTCGGCGTCGACAAGGATGTACATTCGACCGTTTCGCGCGTCTTCGATGATCTCGTCGATCGGCGAAATCGCATCTTTGAAATCGTCGGACATCTCAGCCTTTCCCAAGATCGCGGGCGTCGAGCATTCGCGCGACATAGCGCGCCAGCATATCGACTTCCAAATTCACTTTGCGGCCCGGCGCCGCCTCGCCCAGATTGGTGGCGTCCCAAGTGTGCGGGATGATCGCCACATCAAAATCGCCATTGTCGCGCGCCTCGGCCACCGTTAACGACACGCCGTCGATGGCGACAGATCCCTTGGTCGCAAAATATTTCGCAATGTCCGCCGGCGGCCGAACTGTCACGCGATAGGAGCCGCCCTCCGGGGAAACCGCTATAATCTCTCCAACGCCATCGACATGGCCGAACACGAAATGGCCGCCCAGTTCGTCGCCGAGCCTTAGAGATTGCTCAAGATTGATCCGCGAGCCTTCCGCCCAGCCACCTAAAACGGTGCGGTGAAGCGTTTCCGGCACCGCCTCCACCGCCCACCAACTACCGGTCTCCGTCGCGCCGAAATCCACAACGGTCAAACACACGCCGGAATGCATAATGGACGCGCCCATTTCGATGCGCTCGGCGGGATAGCCGGCCTCGACCTCAAACCGCGTCAGCGCCTCGCCATGATCGGCTTTGCGGATGGTTCCAACGTCTGTGACCAATCCTGTGAACATTAAGCCGCTTGCTCCATCGCTTTAGTCTGCGCGTTCATAAGTTTCCCAAAGATCGGGGCCAAGCTCACACACCGTCGTACGGGCGAATTGGGGGACGTCGGCAAGCGCCTCAACCCCTAACGCCGCGACACATGCCCTTCCGTCATCGCCGATAATTTTCGGCGCGCGGAACCATTCAATGCGATCGACGGCGCCGAGTTTCAGAAACGAGGCCGCCAGCCGGCCGCCTCCTTCCAAGAAGACGCTGTCGATCCCCTCTTGACCGCAGCGGCTGAGTAATGACGAGACCGAAACCCCGCCCATCGGCGCAATCGCCAAACGCCACACCTCTGCGCCCGCCGCAATCAGCGCATCTTCCGCGCTTTCCTCTGCATCTACGCCCGCCGCCAAAACGACGGGTCCCTTATTGAGCGTTTGAATCAGGCGTGCGTCTGTCAGCAGTCTCAACCGACTGTCTGCGACAATTCTGACAGGCTGCCTTTCAGACGCGGGATCTGTGCGGGCGGTTAGCTCTGGATCGTCCGCCAACGCGGTTTCAGCGCCGACCAGGATCGCATCATGCGCCGCGCGCATCTTGTGCGTCTCGGCTCGCGCCTCCGGCCCTGTGATCCATTGGCTTTCGCCGGTCTGCGTCGCGATGCGTCCGTCAAGGGTGGTGGCGAGCTTTAGCGTCACGCGCGGCCTTGTCGGCCCGCTCATTCTTCTTCTGCGCCGCCCTCGCCAGTCCCATCTTCCAGGGCTTGGGATTTGATAAATTGGGCGAAGTCTGACGGGTCTTTGAAGTCCCGATAAACCGAAGCGTAGCGGACATAACCCACAGGATCTAAATCCGCGAGGCTGTCCATCACCATGCCGCCAATATCTTTGGACGAGATTTCCGCCTCGCCCTGGCTCTCCAGCCGGCGGACAATGCCAGAAACCATTTGCTCGATCTGCTCATCCGTGACCGGTCGTTTGCGCATGGCGATCTTCACCGATCGCAAAAGCTTCTCGCGTTCAAACGGTCCCTTCTTGCCCTCGCGCTTGATCACCATCAGCTCGCGCAATTGCACGCGTTCGAAGGTTGTAAATCGCCCTGCGCACGCCAAGCATTGGCGACGTCGCCGCACCGCCGTATCTTCTTCGGCGGGACGGCTGTCGCGGACAACCGTATCGGACGAGCCGCAAAAAGGGCAGCGCATCCGCGTCTAGCTCGTGAGGCTTGGGATAGCGCCAGTATAGATCGGGAAGCGATCCGTAAGCGCGATGACTTCGCCGCGCACGCGGTCCTCGACCGCGCTCGTGTCGCCGCCGGCAGCGAGTGCATCCACAATCTCAACGATCCATTGTCCGATTTGGCGAAACTCGGCAGGCCCGAAGCCGCGCGTCGTACCCGCCGGCGAACCCACGCGAATGCCGGACGTCACCATCGGCTTTTCCGGATCGAAGGGCACGCCGTTTTTGTTGCAAGTGATAAAGGCCCGCTCCAGCGCGGCCTCGCAATCATTGCCTTTGACGCCTTTGGGGCGTAGGTCGATCAGAGCCAAATGGCTATCCGTACCACCCGACACAATTGCCAAGCCGCCTTCCTTCGCCGCATCCGCCATGGCGCGTGCATTGGCGACAACTTGTTGCTGGTAGATCTTGAAGTCCGGCTTGAGAGCTTCGCCAAACGCCGCCGCTTTGCCGGCGATGACATGCATCAGCGGACCGCCCTGAATTCCGGGGAACACCGCCGAATTCACCTTCTTCGCGATGTCGCCGTCATTGGTCAGCACCATGCCGCCGCGCGGGCCGCGCAAGGTTTTATGCGTCGTCGTCGTGGCGACGTGCGCATGATCCAGCGGATTAGGGTAAACGCCCGCCGCGACCAATCCTGCGAAATGCGCCATATCGACCAGAAAATATGCGCCGACCTTGTCCGCGATTTCTCGGAACTTCGCGAACTCAATAATGCGTGAATAGGCGGAGCCGCCCGCGATGATAAGCTGCGGCTTAATCTCTTCCGCCAAGCGCGCAACCTCGTCGAAATCGATCAGACCATCGCTCTCGCGCACGCCGTATTGGTATGCTTCAAACCATTTACCTGATTGATTGGGCGCGGCGCCGTGCGTGAGATGTCCGCCCGCCGCCAAGCTCATGCCTAAAATCGTGTCGCCCGGCGTTAGCAGGGCTTGGAACACCGCCTGGTTCGCCTGGCTGCCAGAATTAGGCTGCACGTTTGCGAAACTGCAGTTGAACAATTGCTTCGCGCGGTCGCGCGCGAGTGTTTCCACAACGTCGACATGCTCACACCCGCCATAATAACGCCGCCCAGGATAACCTTCCGCATATTTATTCGTCAGCACAGATCCCTGCGCTTCCAACACGGCTCGCGAAGCGATGTTCTCTGATGCGATTAACTCGATCTGTTGGGATTGACGACGAAACTCGTCTTCAATCGCCTTTGCGACCTCCGGGTCGGACGCCGCAAGTGGTACCTGAAATAAGCTTTCGCTGGTCGCGATGGGTTCGGAAAGCGCGTCGCTCATGAGGCCGCTCCAGATAATGCAATAATGTCTGCCAGCGAGTTACGGCGCTGCGACGTGGATGGCAAGTTCTGACGCGTGCGTCACCTTACGACTGCAATCGATGTCAGAAAGGTTATACACATATTATTGATTGCTTACTTCGAGTTAATCAGCAATAAATACTTGAAACTTATTTTAAATCTTGCGATGCAAGCAAAAAACGTGGCTTAAACAAAGCCTTTCTGGAAGATCAGATGACTGAAAACCTCGAAGAATCAAACCTCCCGCCAGAAGAGGTCATGAGAATGACCTCAGATATCGTTGCATCCTTCGTTTCGAACAATCCGGTTCCGACCGATAATTTGCCCGAAGTCATTCGCTCCGTGCACAAAACTGTGTCCGCCCTCGCGACTTCCAAGGAAAACAAGGTTGAAGAACGCCCAAAACCGGCGATCGCCATTAGTAAGTCTATCACGGACGACCATATCATTTGCCTTGAAGACGGTAAAAAGCTCAAAATGCTGAAGCGCTATTTGCGTTCCCGCTACGATATGTCGCCGGACGATTACCGCCGCCGCTGGGGCTTGCCGGCGGATTACCCGATGGTCGCGCCGAGCTATACAGCGCGCCGTTCCGAATTCGCCAAGAAAATAGGCTTAGGACGCGGAACACGTAAAGCCGGCTAAAATTTAAACCAAATCATCGCGTTTGTCAGACAATCACGCCGCGACCGCCGGGGCCCCGCTTCGGCGGTTTTTTCTTTTTTGACGACGCCGTCCTCTCCGAATCACTTCCGAGTTGTTTGCGCCGAACATAAGCCAACTTCGCTCCCGCTAGGCGCTTGATTTCCACCTCTGTTGTGGAGCTTGGCGCCGCGAACGACACTTCCAATCCGTCGAACGCGTCAATGGCGCGGACTTCAAGCGCTTGTCCGTATTGCACCCATTCGATGAGAATTTCGTCGCCGGGCCGCGACATGGCTCCGCTCCGACAAGGGCGACGATCGGTTACGCCGCTCGTTCTAAACCTAATTGCGCCCAGATCGCCAAAAGCGCGCTTATAAGGGCGTCCATCATGTCTTCGGTATGAAGCGGTCCAGGCGTAAACCGCAAACGCTCCGTACCACGCGGTACGGTTGGATAATTGATCGGCTGCACATATATGCCGAAATCATGGAGCAAGGTGTCGGATAACGCCTTGCACCGCTCCGGATCGCCCACCAATAGCGGCACGATATGCGTTTCCGATTCCATCAAGGGCAATTTGGCGTCGCGCATCTTCTGCTTCAGCAAGGCGGCGGCCGCTTGTTGCTTATCACGCAGCTCCTGTCCCTCTTCGGTGCGAAGCTTCCGCACGCTGGACAGCGAACCGGCGGCTAGGACAGGACAGGTCGATGTCGTAAAAATAAAGCCCGGGGCCATAGATCGGATCGCGTCAACGATATCCGCGCGCGTCGCGATGTAGCCGCCCATCACGCCATAGGCTTTCGCCAGCGTACCTTCGATAATATCGACGCGATCCATCACACCGTCGCGTTCCGCGACGCCTGCGCCATGGTCCCCATACATGCCCACGGCGTGGACCTCATCCAGATAGGTGAGAGCCTCAAATTCGTCCGCGAGATTGCAAATCTCTTCGATCGGCGCAATGTCGCCATCCATGGAGTAAACGCTTTCAAACGCAATTACTTTAGGCGCATCGGCGGGATCGTTTTCGATCAACGCGCGCAAATGGCCGAGATCATTGTGCCGAAAGACCCGTTTGGCGCAGTTCGAGCGCTTAATGCCCTCAATCATGGAGGCGTGATTCAATTCGTCGGAATAGATGATCACATTTGGCAGAATGCGCGCCAAGGTCGACAGTGTCGCTTCATTCGCGACATAGCCGGAGGTGAACAAAAGCGACGCTGCTTTGCCGTGCAGATCCGCCAATTCTTGTTCCAAATCAACATGGAACCGCGTGGTGCCGGAAATATTACGCGTACCGCCGGAGCCCGCGCCGAAGCTGTCGACAGCTTCATGCATGGCCTCGATGACGCTCTCATCTTGCCCCATGCCGAGATAATCATTGGAGCACCAGACGACGACGTCTTGCTCACGACCATCTTCATAGCGGGCTGTCGCCTGCGGAAACCGTCCGCGATGCCGCTTCAGATCGATAAAAACGCGATAACGGCCCTCGGATTTTATGTCGTTCAATGCAGCTTCGAAGGCGGCGATATGCTTCATACTATTTGCGCCGAGCCCTAGCCCTGCGCCCTCTTCCAACCGGATCTTCGGCTGTGTTTCGACAGCCCTTCGCTCCCTATTATCTAGGCGTTTTATTGACGAATGTTAGCCGGGGCAATTGCGGCGATTACGTAAACGCTGCGACAAGTTGCGCAAGAAGATAAGCCGGCCTGCAAAAGCAAGCCGGCTTCAGGGCCCCAAATATGGAGCGTTTTATCCGATTTTATGTCCGCCAAACGTTAGAGGCGGTACCGGATTTGATCGGACCAGAAGCGCTCAAGACGCGAAATGGTTTTGTTCAAATGCTGAAGATCGTCGCTGCGGACACTGGCGGTGGGCTCGAGCGACTGCGCTTGGCGCTCGAATAATTCCGCAACGAGGTCGCGAACGGTTTCACCCGATTGGGTCAGTTTCAAACGCACCGTGCGGCGATCATCGTCGGAGCGCGTTTGCACCAAATAGCCGGCTTCTTGCAGTTTCTTCACATTGTAAGACATAGACGTACCAGCGAAGGCGCCGCGCGCGCGCAGGGCGCTGGCGGGCGTTTCACCGTCGCCGACTTCATAAAGAAGCAAAGCTTGGACGCCTGTCAGCGAACGTTCGCCGGAACGCTCAAGATTATCTTTGATTACATCGTGCAAACGACGATGTGCTTGTTCCAGAAGTGATAGAGCCTTCAAGAAAGAATGCTCAATGACTTCTTCATTACCCGTTTCCGGGTTCACTGCTTCCAACATCACCACCACCATATTTGTTTTTTGATTGGCTGATATCGAAACTACATCGTCTAGACTAAGAAATTACTAAGCATAACGATATTCTATGAATTTTCACCTTTGTTTAATCAAATTTTGCCGCGGAACTTTTCATTTCGTGGGTATTTTCGCTTTGTAATCGCGGAAATCGGGTTTGCGGCGACGCTGAGTTTTTCATCGCCGCTGCGACCGCCCCGTTTTGGTCGTTTACACAGAATGTCCGCCGGATAGGCTGCGTCGTTAGAGCTCAGTACAAAGCGACGAATTTTATGGGTTGTTCCACTGCGCGCTTGCATCTGTCCGCCTGCCTGGCGGCGACACTTCTGGCCGCGTGTAGCGGCGGCGGCGGAAGCGACGGCTCCAATTTGGCGGCGACGCCCGCCCCTGCGCCGGCTCCGGCGCCCGCACCGTCTGGACCTACATTCACCGCCGGCGTTTTCGAATCAGCTGACCAGTTTGAAAGCCAGTGCGAAACGCCGCGATCAGGCGTCGACATCGAAGGAAATGCCTTTCCGGACCAACAAGGCGCGACAATTGACGAAACCTTCTGGCTCCGTTCCTGGACGCACGAGACATACCTTTGGAATGACGAAGTCGTCGATCGCGATCCAACGCCCTTTACAGATCGACTTGAATACTTCGCGCTGCTGAAAACAACGGAACAAACGCCTTCCGGCGAAGACAAGGATGATTTTCATTTCAGCGAGCCGACGGAGGATTTTGTCGCCGCACGCAATTCTGCGCCGAACGCCGGCTATGGTTTTCAGCTTATCGTCGCTTCCAACACTCCGCCGAGAGACTATCGGATCCTGTACACCGAGCCCGGTTCTCCGGCGGCGGAGCTTGAGGCCGGCGAACCAAAATTTAAACGGGGAACGCGGATCCTTTCGATTGACGGCGTGGATTTGATCGCCGGGGACACCCAATCGGATATCAACACGCTGAACGCTGGGCTTTTTCCCGAAAATTCGGGTGAAACGCACACGTTTGAAGTTTTGGACGTCGATGGCGACGTACGCACGGTATCCGTCGTCTCGGACGACATTGTGGAACAACCAGTCAACCGGACCCAGTTGATCGACACGCCGTCAGGCAAAGTCGGCTATATCCTATTCAACACGTTCAGCCCATTTTCCTCCGAGGAGCAGATCGCAAACGCCATCAGCTTACTGAAGAGCGACGGCGTGACGGATCTCGTGCTGGACCTCCGCTACAATGGCGGCGGGCTTTTGGCGGTGGCCTCGCAGCTGGCCTATATGGTCGCCGGGGACGCTCAGACCAGCGGCAAGACCTTTGAATTATTGCAATTCAACGACGACGCCGGCAGCCAAAACCCGGTAACAGGCGAATTCAATGAGCCCGTCCCCTTCATCGATACGGGTCTTGGGTTTTCGCTCGTCAACGGCGCGCCATTAGACAGTTTGGACCTAACGCGCCTTTTTATCTTGTCGACGGAAAACACCTGCAGCGCCAGCGAAGCGGTGATCAACGGGCTTCGTGGCATTGATGTGGAAATCATCCTTATCGGCGATGTCACATGCGGCAAACCCTACGGCTTTTATCCAACCGACAATTGCGGTGAGACTTACTACACCATCCAGTTTCGCGGCTTGAACGAGAAGGGCTTTGGCGACTATTCCGACGGCTTCGTTCCCGCCGAGTCCAGCTTCGCATTCGGCGAGCGGGTGTCGGGGTGCGTCGTCGCCGATGATCTCTCACACGAGCTGGGCGATACGGACGAGGCTTTGCTGGCGGCCGCGCTGACGTATCGCGATACAGGCGCATGCCCGCCAGCGCCCGCCACAACCTCCTCATCTCAGATTGCGCGCACTTCTGCACCAGGCCTCGAACTCCGGACGAACGCGCGATCGCCGACCGAAGACATCTTGCGTCAAAATCGCGACATGCGAACGCCCTATTAGAGAGTAATGATCCGGACGATGAAACTCCACCTTCAGCTTTGCGCGTTCGCTCTAATCTTCGCATGCGAAAGTCCCCCGGGGGCATCGCCGGCGCGGACGCTCGCCGTCTTGGAGCAAACCGACAAGGCTTCGCTAGACGCGCTAAGGGCGAGCCTTGCGGATGCTATGGAACGGGCGGATGTAACGCTCGGGCCTATTGATCTCACACAGACCTCGACAATTTCGGTGCTGCCGCCAAAGCTTGGACCGCATGACACGCGGAGCCCCGCCCTTCCGACGCAATTTGATCTAATGATTGAGGATGATGGCTGCGTCGTCGTGCGTCGAGACACAGGCGAAAGTTTCGCAGTCAAGGACCTGAAGTGTCGAGCGTCTGTCGATTAGCGGCGCTTTGTCGTCTGACCAAGCGTTGCGCCCATGGCTTTCCACGCGGCGGCCTCGCCGTCAGCGGACGCAAATATAATTTTCCAGGTATTCCCGCGTGTGCGGCGCAACACATAGGACGCGCGCCATGAGGCGATCGGCTCAAGGTCGGCCGCGTAGACCACATCATCCACGACGATCGACGCCATATCCTTGGCGATGATCATTGCATTCGCCAGTCGCCGACTGGCGCTGACAACGCCCTGCTCCTTGTAGAATGCAAACAGATTTTCAGTGTTTGCGTCGAACGCCTCTTGGCTCTTGAATGCGATCTGCGCGCCGTTGACTGAGATTAGGGCCGGGAACGCCCAGAATTTGCCGATCTTCGCAACGCTGTAGGTGGAGACCGCCTTCGCGTAGCGGTCACATACGCCGGCGAGCGTTGCCCGCACCGCTGCGCCTGGCCGGGAAGAAACGCTTGCACTCATGGCGTGAAACTCAGCTCATCTTCGCCCAGGGGCGCGAAAATCGCGTCGATTACATCCTCGTCTACCTCTTCCAGCGTCGGCGGCGACCATTTCGGCGCATTGTCCTTATCGATCACGACCGCGCGAACACCCTCCTGGAAATCATGTCGATGCACCACGCGGCGTGCGATGCGGTATTCGTTTTTCATATTCTCTTCAAAAGCTTCAAACGCGGCGCCCTCCTTTAATTGGCGGAAGGACACCTTCAGGGTCTGCGGGGATTTCGTCCGCAAAGTCGCCGCCTGTTTCGCCGCCCACTCGCTCGTTTCGTCATCCAGCGCAGCGAGAATGGCTTCGACGCTGTCCTTAGAAAAACAACGCTGCAAGACGTCCATATTCGGCGTGAAGGAGCCGTACGCGTCCCATTCCATCGCTTCGAGCAGCGCCAGATCGCCGGAGACGAGCGATTGCTTCACACTGTCTAAAGCCGCACTCTCGACGTATTGAGTGGCGATCCCAGCGGCGGCGACATCCTCACCCTTCAGCCGCGCACCCGTCAGCGCCAACCACATGCCCAATGCGCCGCCAAGACGCGGCAAAAACCAGCCGCCGCCGACGTCAGGAAAGAGACCAATCCCCGTTTCCGGCATGGCGAACAATGTGTTTTCCGTCGCGATCCGGTGTGAGCCATGCACCGAAATTCCAACGCCGCCGCCCATGGCGACGCCGTCCATCACCGCCACATAGGGCTTCGGATAAGACGCGATCAGCGCGTTCATCCTATATTCCGCCGCGAAAAAATCATACGCTGCGCGTCCATCCGCAGCGCCGCTTTCCGCGAGCATCCGAATGTCGCCGCCGGCGCAAAATCCGCGCGTCCCCTCCGCATGATCAACCAGCACCAAAGCAACCGCCGGATCGTCCGCCCACGCCTGCAACGCCTCCATCATCGCCAAGCACATATCCGTGTTCAGCGCGTGCAAGGCTTCCGGACGGTTGAGGCTGATACGGCCCGCCTGGCCTTCTAAACGCGCGATGATATGAGACGTCGACATTCAAACCTCCAGCCCAATTTGTGCGCCGTTCGAAGTCCGACGGTCACGCGCACGTTCGACATGTGATCGCGCCCGGCGCGCTTATTTCACAACCATCCCCGGATTTTGCACCGGATAGCAAGTATTTAGCGTTGGCGAGCCCTGCGAAACCTGACACATACGAGTCCATGGCCAGCATCACGATTGATCAAGCGCCCCAATATCGGATCAGAGCCGCACGCGCGGACGAAGTCGAGGCCATGCAACGCATCGACATCGCCTCTTCGGAGCTGTTTCGCGACACGGGGCTTATCGATTTCGGCGCAGGGGACGGGCCTTTGGAGGCGATCCCCGAAACCCGCTTACGGCAAGGCTTGGGCGAAATGCTGGTCTGGGTCGCCGCCGACGAAGCGGACGCGGCCGTTGGGTTCGCCTTGTGCGCCGACCGAGGCGACGATCTGTATCTCGATCAGATCTCGGTCATGCCCGATCATGGTCGTCGGGGCTTGGGAGCGCGCTTGACGCGCCGTGTGATCCAGGAAGCCGAAACGCGCAGCTATAAGCGCGTCTCGCTGTCCACCTTCCGGAAAGTGCCGTGGAACGGGCCCTTCTATAAAAAGCTGGGGTTTAAAGAGATCCCGCATTGGCGGCTGAATGATTGGCAGCTGGCGATTGAGCTGGCCCAGCGCGAGACGATGGATGTGAAGCTGCGCTGTTTTATGCAACGGCCCGTTTCTCGCCATCGGAGATTTGTATGACCGGCTTTGGACAATTTCCGGCCACCCGTCCGCGCCGCCTGCGTCAAGCCGATTGGACGCGCCGCCTCGTGCGCGAAACGCAGCCCAGCCCTGATGATCTGATATGGGCGCTGATCGTCCATGACGGGCCCGAGCCGCTCATTCCGGTCGACGCGATGCCGGGGGTCAATCGCCTCAATGTCGACGAAGCCGCAAAGGCCGCCAAACGCGCGGAGGAATTGGGCATACCCGCGGTCGCCATTTTCCCGCACATCGATCCTGCGCGGAAGAACGCGACGGGCGATGAAGCGCTGAACCCGGACGGGCTTGTCCCCGATGTGATCAAGGCGATGAAGGCCGCTGCGCCGAATGTCGGCGTCGCCTGCGACGTTGCGCTGGACCCCTTCACCACGCATGGTCATGACGGCGTGATCGACGACAATGGCTATGTCCTCAACGACGACACCGTCGATATCCTTGTCGCGCAAGCGCTGGTGCAAGTGCAGGCGGGCGCGGACATCATCGCCCCATCGGACATGATGGACGGGCGCATCGGCGCGATCCGCCATGCGCTGGAGGCGACCGGCGCGCACAACGCCATGATTTTGTCCTACGCCGCCAAATACGCCTCGGCCTTTTATGGGCCCTATCGCGACGCGATCGGGTCCGCCACAGCGCTCAAAGGCGACAAAAAAACCTACCAAATGGATTTTGGAAATACGGAAGAAGCCCTGCGCGAAGTGGCGCAAGACCTCGCCGAGGGCGCTGACATGGTGATGGTGAAACCCGGGCTGCCCTATTTGGACATTGTCCAGCGCGTTTCCTCCGAATTCGGAGTGCCCACAATGGCGTTCCAAATCTCCGGCGAATACGCACAAATCAAAGCCGCCGCCGCCAATGGCTGGCTCGATGAAGACCGTGCAATTTTAGAAACGCTCGCCGCTTTCAAACGCGCCGGCGCCAGCGGCGTCGTCACCTATTTCGCCGAACGCGCGGCGGAGTTGCTGGGATAGCGCAGGCGCCTGCTGTTGGCGGCGGGGCTAACGTCAAAGATAGGCTAACACCGCTCTAAATCGGTCTCTGCTTTCAGGGGGTGGACGCCTCCGAAACCGTCTCGTCAGCGCTTATCCAGCGAAAAGACTGGGAGGCTAGCCAGGAACATCGCTGGTCTTTGTCGCCTGATATAGCAATCTGCTTTCCGGATCGAACAGCCAATAGTGTGTAATCCAGCGCATGAACTCGCGATAATCCGCCCCACCCCCATTAGGCCTTACAAATGCGCCTTCCGACGACAATATAGATTGAATCATTGACCAATCATCTGGCTCGAAGCAGTCCGCAAAATATCCATCGGTTGGGCTCGGCCGCCAGAATTGCGCCTCAGAGCTATCCGCTCCATCCAAAACCAAGTTCGCGCGAAACTCTTCTGCTGCGTCCTCCGAAACAGATGCGACCGTACTCTGGCAAAACCCAAGCACAGAGTACTTGTTCTTCCAAACTTCTCGTATGACCGTTGGCTCTTCAAAAAACGCCGGCGTCCCCTCCTCACGCAGCTCCACAAGGCGTTCGTTGCTGGCGGCGATTCCTTGATAATGACGATATGCGAATACTCCGGCATTGGTTATCAAAATAGCAAATATCAATGCGACCAAACCCCATACTACGGGTGCCATTTTGTTAAGCGCTTTGTCCATGAAATTGCTCATTCATCTCGTCGAGCTTCATTGCTGAAGAAACTTGTCAAGTTGATGGCGTATTGATGAAAAGGTGATCCAAGCGCTTTAAACGCGCTTTACAAAAAACACACGCCAACGAGCCAACAAAGACGCCACCGCTCGTAGGCGTTGCTAACGCGACAAAACGAGGCTTTACAAAGCTATCGACCAAACTGGACCAGAGGTAAGTCGCGCTACTCCGCCGCAGTTCTGGTGTGCGAGCGATACGCTTGTTGCAAGTCGCGTTCGGGTCCTGGATGCATGCGGTCTTGGTCGGCCAACATGCTGCCGAGGAGCCAGTCGGGGAAGGCGTCTGCGAGCTTGGCGGGGCCGAGCACCCGGACATGTCCTTTGGCGATTTCATCGCGCAGAGACACAAATCCCCGCCACGCATAGGTGAAGGGCCTGAGCTTGGCGATCACGCGCAGGTCCTCGTCAAAACCGGGATGTTTTAGGCAGGCTTGCACCTGATTGTTCTCCGCGACGATCCAGAAATATCGTTTCCCGGCGG
>JBCCMB010000001.1:0-106383 GCA_039026555.1 Pseudomonadota bacterium | reverse complement strand
CTTACAGACTTGGATCGACCCTGCTCGTCAAGGCAAAGATGGTCTGTTCCCGACGCCAGCTTGCGTAGTCGCGCTTGATCGGAACCTGGTCGACATAGGTCGATATCGAGCAATTTGTCGGTTTAGACCGCTCCACACATTGCTGGAGTTGTTCACTCAACAAACGCCGTCCTTTCCTTCAGAGACGATTGGCGGCTTTGTACTCTACAAAAAGAGTATATCTGCGACGGCGTCCGGTGGGTGTTAAACGCAGAATCAGCAACGCAACGGAGATGCAAAATGTCCGCGATGGGGCGTTATTTTATAGGCGTGGAGGAATTGTCCGGCGAGGGCGAGACGTTTCGCGCGCTTGACCCACGGACGGGAAAAGAAATCGGACCGGTCTATCATTCCTCATCTTTGGAGGATGTTGAGACCGCCTGCGCGCTCGCTGAGGACGCGTTTCACACCTATTCGCGCCTTGCGCCCGAAACGCGGGCGAAATTTCTCGACCGGATCGCGGAGGAGATTGAAGCGCTTGGCGATGAATTGATCGATCAAGCGTCGCTGGAAACGGGACTGCCCTACGCGCGGATCGAAGGCGAACGCAATCGAACAGTTTTGCAGCTTCGGTTATTCGCCAACTTACTGCGGGATGGAGCTTGGATGGACGCGCAAATCGTGCCAGCCGACACATCGCGGCTGCCGGCGCCGCGGCCCGATTTGAGGCGCCAATTCGTCGGCGTCGGTCCGGTCGCCGTGTTTGGCGCGAGCAATTTTCCCCTCGCCTATTCCGTCGCCGGCGGCGATACCGCCTCTGCATTGGCGGCCGGGTGCCCGGTCGTTGTGAAAGGTCACCCAGCGCATCCCGGAACGTCGGAATTAGTCGCCCGCGCGATCCAAAACGCGATCCGTTCGGAAGGGTTAGACTCTGGGACATTCTCGCTTCTGATGGACGCCGGCATTGAGATCGGCGGCGCGCTCGTCGCGAATAAAGCCATTCAATCGGTCGGGTTCACCGGATCTTTGAGGGGCGGAACGGCGCTAATGAAGATCGCGAATGCGCGCAAGTCGCCGATCCCCGTCCACGCAGAAATGGGCAGTACGAACCCGGTGTTTTTAATGCCCGGCGCGCTTGAGGCGCGGTCCGAAGACATCGCAAATGGTTTTGTCGGCTCCGTAACGATGAGCGCCGGACAATTCTGCACCAATCCGGGTATAGTCGTGTTTATTGACGGCCCCGCGTCTAAGCGTTTCTTAGAACAGCTCGCGTCAGAGATTCCGCGCCAAACGGGGCAAACCATGCTCACGCCTGGAATTCATGACAGCTATGCACATAACCTAGAGCGGTTGACGCAACATCAAGCCGTTGAAGTTTTGGCGCGCGGCCAAGCCGGCGAAACGCAGAATGATTGCATTCCAACGATTTTGACCATCGCCGCCCGTGACGTCTCCGACTATCCGGATATCTTGGAAGAGAATTTTGGATCATCATCCGTTATGGTGAAATGCACGGACACTCAGGAGATGCTTGCATTTGCAAAAGGGCTTGAAGGTCAGCTCACGGCGTCTGTGCATTACGACGCTTCAGACATAGAACAGTGTCGAGACCTGCTGCCTATTTTGGAGCGCAAGGCTGGCCGTATCGTCGCAAACGGCTGGCCCACCGGTGTTGAAGTGAACGCTGCGATTGTCCATGGCGGTCCCTATCCATCAAGTTCGGACGGTCGTACGACATCTGTGGGGCCATTGGCGATCCAGCGCTTTTTACGGCCGATCGCCTATCAAAATTTCTCACAGGAGCTTCTGCCGGCCCCGCTTCAGGACTCAAATCCCTGGGGCGTCCACCAGGTGAAAAGCTAGTCGCCGCCAACTGACAGATCTCGCCATAAGGAGTTAAATATGTCGATCGCAATGGTTTGCGCATCCCATTCGCCGATGCTGCTAGATGAGCCCCTGGGCGGCGCGGACGCTTGCGAAGCAGTGATCGCCTCTTTTCGGGACATGGCGGACTTTGTCGACGATTTCGATCCTGACGTCATTATTCAATTCTCACCCGACCATTTTCACGGCTTTCACTACAATATGATGCCGAGCTTCTGTGTTGGAACAGCCGCCCGCTCTTATGGCGATTACACCACTCAGGCCGGCGATCTTGTCGTAGATGAAACCTTAGCATTGGAATTGCTCGATGCGGTTCGTCACGCTGAGATAGATTTGGCCGTGTCTTTCGACATGATTGTCGATCACGGCTTTGTGCAAATCTGGGAGACAATGTGGGGCGACTTCACCCGCTACCCTATCATCCCGATTTTCATCAATTGCGTCGCGGACCCAATCCCGACCTATAATCGAGTGATTAAACTTGGCGAAGCCGTCGGCGCCTTCGCAGCAAAGAGCGGCAAACGGGTGCTCGTCGCCGCTTCGGGCGGACTAAGCCATGATCCCATAATGCCGAAAATTGTCGGTGCGGAACCCGACCTAAGAGCCAGACTGGTCGGCTCGAAACCGCTAACGCTCGAACAACAAGCGGAACGCGAAAAGAATATTCGACGCGCCTCTGAACAATTGAAGGACGGCGAAGGCCCTTGTCTTCCTCTAAATCCTGATTGGGACAGGAAAGTCATGGCGATGTTGGCGAACGCCGACTGGGACGGTTTCAAAAACTTCAAAACAGAAGAGATCGACCAAATCGCCGGCAAAGGGGCCAACGAAACCATGTGCTGGGTGGCTGCAACCGCCGCGTTATCCATGTCCGGCGCCTATGATGTCGTTCAAAGCGATTATCGCGAAATCCCTGGCTGGATTGCCGGATTTGGGCATTTTACGGCGCAAACCACGTCGGCGATATAAAGATTTCGGAGTCCAGAGTTATCGATGAATTCAGCTTTGCCTGCGCGACTCATCTTCTTTAGCTAAGCGTTCAAATTCGGACTCTAATTCGTACACGCAGTTTCTAAGCGGCTCTAAGTAGGATTCTTCCACTTGCCGCAAATTGAAGGCCCGTTTGAAAATCACAACATTTACGGCGCCGACAATTTTCTCACACCGTCGAACCGGAAGCGCGATCGCGGCGATATCTGCAGCGCCGCTCTCAAAAGAGAGTGCGAAACCGCGCTCATTAAAATCCTCCAGAATTGAGTCGACTAAGCCGGGCTTTTTTAGATCTTCCGCATCCTCGCCGCCGCAATTGTTTATCTCACCGAGCAGAACTTCTCGATCTTGGGCGCTCATGCCTGAGATAATGGCCTTGCCCAAAGACGTTCTAAAGATCGGCCGCGTCTGGCCGACAAGGCTGCGGAAGAATGTCATCGCCGTTAAATGATGACTGGACTCCATGATCGTAAGTTGGCCCGCCAAAATCATCGCATAATCGCTTGGCCATCGGATCTTGTCCGTCAGTTTCGCGAGCACGGAAGATAGGACAAGCGACTCCCTGTCCTCAGCTAAAAAACCTCTACTGAGATTCAGCATTTTACGGGACAAAAAGAACTTGTTGTCTTGCGGCCGCCGTATGACGTAGCCAGCGCGGATCAAGGATACGAGAAGCCGATAAATCGTCCCCCGATCGACTTGAGTTTCGCGCGCGAGTTCGGTGGGCGTCATCCATCCGTGCTTGCCCATCGCATCGACAAGCAAAAGCGCACGGCGGACCGCGCGAACCTCCTTTATATTGCTCAAATCCGTCGACATGGTGAAGTATCATATCGCAAAAACACCCAAAAAGTGTTCATTAGATAAACGGATTTTGAGAATCGGCTGAATTGCAAAAACGCGTCTGGTAGAACCAAATTCAAAGACAACTCGCTATGATCGCGTTCGCGGAAGGCCGCAAATCTATGAAAAAGACGACAGTCGCTGACGCTCTCGCCGCCGCATTGAAGCGACATGGCGTCGAGTGTGTTTTTGAACAGAGCATTCCATCCGCCTTAATTCTCGCCCTCCCTCAATTCGGTATTCGGCAAATTGGGTATCGCACGGAAAATGCGGGCGGCGTGATGGCGGACGGGTATGCGCGGTCTACAGGGAAAGTGGGCGTCGTCTGCGCGCAAAACGGTCCCGCCGCGACATTACTAGTCGCGCCGATGGCGGAAGCCATGAAAGCGTCAGTGCCGATTGTAGCCATCGTTCAGGATGTGCCGGACAGCATGGTGGACCGCAACGCGTTCCAGGAATTGGATCATTTGGCGCTGTTCCATGGCTGCACGAAATGGGCGCGACGCGTCGATCGCGCGGATCGTCTTGAAGATTATGTCGACATGGCGTTCACCGCCGCCGCGAGCGGACGGCCCGGCCCTGTGGCGCTGATGGTTCCAATGGACTTTCTTCGCACCGAGGCGACGCCGAACGACGCGCGACACGCAAATCTCGGTACTTTCCCGTTGGACAGATTTGCGGCGGATCCTGAGCAAGTCAAAACGGCTGCGGAGCTTCTATCGACTGCAAAGCGCCCGCTCATTATCGCAGGCGGCGGGGTTCATTTATCCGGCGCTCATGACGAGTTGACGGCGTTCGCCGAGCAGTCCGGCGTTCCGGTCGCAACAACGAATATGGGTAAGGGCTCCATCGCTGAAGATCACGCGCTAGCGCTCGGCGTCTTCACCAGCAATCTGCAGGAGGGAAATCGCGCGGGCTCCCTGCGGGATTATCTCACCGACGCCGATGTGGTCATGCTTATCGGCACCCGCACCAATCAGAACGGTACGGACAGTTGGAAGACTTATCCGAGAACCGCAAAATTCATTCATATCGATATCGACCCAATGGAAGTGGGCCGAAATTATGAGGCGCTACGACTCGTAGGAGACGCAAAGCGGACATTGTCGGCGCTAGCTGACGCCTATACATATCCGGCGCGCACGGACGGCGACGAGATCGCGAAACGCGTCGACGCCGCAAAGGCCGCCGTCACACACTATCTAGATACAAAGGGCGCCGGTTCGAACGGGAGACTTCGTCCAGAATTTCTAATGACGCATTTGAACACTCTTATTGAACCGGACGATATTATCGTCGCCGACGCGAGCTATTCGTCTAATTGGATCACAACATATCTCGACGCCCAAATCGCCGGACAGCGCTTTATGGTGCCGCGCGGATTAGCCGGGTTAGGCTGGGGCATGCCTATGGCGATGGGCGCGCAAATCGCACATCCGGAAAAGCGCGTCGTCGCGGTTTGCGGCGATGGCGGATTCGGCCATTGCTGGCAGGAATTGGAAACGGCTCGGAGACTGAAACTGCCGCTCACAGTGATCGTTCTAAACAACGCCATTCTCGGCTTTCAGTATCATGCGGAGAACGTGCATTACGGCCATCACAGCCATTCGGTCGACTTCGCGGATGTCGACCACGCCGCCATCGCGCGCGCCTGCGGATGCGAAGGCGTACGGGTTACGGAAGCCTCCGAAATCCCTTCGATCTTGAGAGCGGCGCTACACTCCGATCAGCCAACGCTTATTGAAGTAATGACGGATCCTGACGCCTATCCGCCGATCAGCCTGTTCAACGGCCAAGACAATGCGCGGATCACGAACCTGGAAAGGGTCTCGGCATGAGCAAACTCGCCTGGGTCACTGGCGCGTCCAGCGGCATTGGTTTTTCAATCTCCGAAAGACTGATCGCCGAAGGTTGGTCTGTCGTAATCAGCGGTCGAAATCCGGATCGTTTGGAAGAAGCGCGCGGCAAACTGGGCGACAAAGCGATCGCCGCCGCTGCCGACGTCACAGATCCGGACGCGCTGGCCAGCGCCTTCAACGCCGCTGTCGAGGCATGTGGTCCAATTTCAGCGCTTGTCGCGAACGCCGGCGCGAACGTGGCGAAACGTGCATGGGGAGACGTCTCACACGCGGATTTTCAAAACGTCGTCTCCGCCAATCTTTTGGGCGTCTACAGCTCAATCGATTTGGTTTTGAAGGGCATGCGCGCAGCGGGCGGTGGACGCATTGTCGTCGTGTCGTCTTTTGCAGGATGGCATACCACCCCACAGCCAGGCCCCGCCTACACAAGCACCAAACTGGCCGTGCGCGGCTTGGTCGACAGCCTCAACATGGCCGAAATGCGCAATGGCATTGTCGCGACCTCGCTCTGCCCCGGAGAAGTCGCGACGCCGGCCATGCAGCGGCGCATTCCACCGCCGTCGGAGGACGCGCTTGCGCGAATGCTCCAAGCTGAAGATATCGCCGAAGCGGTGCAGTATATTTTAAGCCAACCCAAACGCGTCGCGATCAACGAGCTGGTGATCACGCCTGCCTGGAACAACGCCTACAATCGCATTCCCGGTCCGCCGCCAACATAAACGCCTTGAGAGGATCGAGCATGATCTATGAAATGCGCACCTACACCACAAAACCCGGCGCCCTCAACGCCTGGCTGAAAGCGTTCGAGCAGGACCGGTTGCCGATCCTCAAGCGTAATCTCGGTCAGCTTGTTGCGGCGTTTACGCCGGAGACCGGCGAGCTCAACCAGATCATTCACATTTGGGCGTATGAAGATCATGCAGATCGAGAAAAACGGCGTGCGGCGTTGTGGTCTGATCCGGATTGGTTGGACCCGACCAAGAACACCTCGGACAAATTGGTCAGACAGGAAAGCGTGTTGATGAAACCGGCTAGCTTTTCGCCAATCCAATAGATCGATCTCAATGCTGGCTTAATCTTCGCGAGTCGAACTTACCCGGTACGCCGCCTCAGCAGTTTCTAAGTCTTCGCGCGTATTGATGTTGAAAAAGGGATCAACACCGTCCTGGTCCGCAAACTCCACAGATTTGGCGCCACTTTGAGCGCCCCATTCAACGGCAGCGCGCAGGCCGTCCTTAACGGCGTGTTCAAGAGCTTCGGCGAATGCCGTCGGCCACAATCCGCAAACAGGGTGCGCACGTCCGCGACTGGCGCTAATGGCCGGCGCTCCTGCGTTGTCGAGCGCCGCTAACAAATCCATCGGCAAAAAAGGCGTGTCGACCGGCGCGCACAAAACCTGAGCAGCGCCCTGCTCGCGCGCCCACGCCATGGCGGCGTGAACGCCCGCCAGCGGCCCCAAGCCGCCGGTCAGTTGATCTTCGACAATGAGGTCGATGGCGTCGACATAAATGTTCGGCGAACCTGTATTCACCGCAATGGGTCCGTCCGTTTGCGCCTTCAATCTATCCTGCACACGCGCGATAAGCGGCCTGCCATTCAGGAGGGCTAAACCCTTGGGCGTACCAAAGCGACGCGAACCGCCGCCGGCGAGTATGACGCAAGGCGTCGATCGCATCGTCTTAGGCCTCCCCAAAACCGCAGAAAACGGCTGGGCCAAAAACGCCCTTTTCCGCAGCGTTACGGTCGGAACCGGCTTTGCAGCGGCTAGATGCCACCCCAAATTGAGTATGTGAAACCGCGCTAGACTGGTTTGGGAATGCGGCGTGTCGCAAAACGGCTCTCCTGCGGCGGCTGGGACGGTGAATTGACAGCACGGACGTTGGATTGCAAGTGGGGCTCAACGTCCGCCAAATCTGCGGTGCAGCCGAGGAACGCGCGCAAGCCGCAAGGAGTTTTGAGAGTATGACGTACCTCGTCGTAGACGCATGCATACGATGCAAGCATATGGATTGCGTCGAGGTTTGCCCAGTGGATTGCTTCTATGAGGGCGAAAACATGCTCGTTATTCATCCCGACGAGTGCATTGATTGCGGCGTGTGTGAGCCGGAATGCCCGGTGGACGCAATTGTGCCCGACACGGAGGATGATTCCGACGGCAAATGGCTGAAGCTGAACACAAAGTACGCTGAGATCTGGCCGAACATCACCGTCATGAAGGAAGCGCCGTCAGACGCGGAAGAGTTCGCAACCGTCGAAGGCAAGCTCGAAAAATACTTTAGTCCGAAGCCGGGAACCGGAGACGAATGAATGGGGCCGCTCGACAGCGATAGGAGGCCTGCTGGGGCGCTGATCTCTATTGGCGAGGCGTTCGCCGCCCTGGACGCGGCGCAGCTTGTCACAGAATCCGAACTTTGCGGTTTGGACGCGTGTTTGGGCCGTAAGCTTGCGTCGGACGTTTCGGCGAAACTCACCCTCCCGCCCTATGACATCTCCGCGATGGACGGCTACGCCGTGGCCCTGAGCGATACAGAGAAAGCCGGCGCGAAGCTTAAGCTCATCGGCGAAGCGCCTGCGGGCGCGCCTTTCGAAGGGGTTTTGGGACCCGGTCAAGCCGTTCGCATATTCACCGGCGGAGCGATACCTGACGGCGCCGACCATATCCTGATCCAAGAGCATGCGCGTAAGGATGGCGACGCGGTGATCGTCGGCAAAGCGCAAACCTCAAAGCGCCATGTACGCGGCGCCGGCCATGATTTTTCAAAAGGTGAGAAACTCCTTTCCGCAGGTGCGCAGCTGGGACCGCGCGAGATTTCGGTCGCCGCCGCGGGCGACCATGCCTCGCTGCCCGTTCATCGCAAACCTCGTATCGCGATTATCGCGAATGGCGACGAGTTGCGTGCGCCGGGCGATGATCCCAACTCCGGCCACATCGTGAGCTCCAATCCCGCTGCGCTTAGCGCGCTTGTGCGACTTTGGGGCGCGGACCCACTGCCGCTCGGCATCGCGCGCGACAGCGTCGCGTCTATCACCGCCTTGATCGATAAGGCTCAGGACGCCGACATCATCGTGCCGATCGGCGGCGCATCAGTCGGCGATCATGATCACATGCGCAACGCGTTCAAGTCGCGCGGGCTTAAGATAGTGTTTGAGAAAATCGCGGTGAAACCCGGCAAGCCGACCTGGTTCGGACGCCTAGGCGAGCAACGGGTTTTGGGTCTACCCGGCAATCCCGCCTCCGCCTATGTATGCGCCCATCTGTTCTTAAAGCGATTGCTGGGCGTAGACGACAACGCGCCGATATCTGCAATTCTAGAAGAGCCCCTCCCTACCGGCGGCGATCGCGACGCCTATCTTCGCGCCGAATGCCGCGATCTTCCTGGGGGACGATCAGTACGCCCGATCAACCGCCAAGACAGTTCTTTCGTCACGCCGTTTTTAACAGCGAATTGCCTTATTCACCGCCCGCCCGGCGCCGCAGAGGCTCAGACCGGCGACACGGTTCCGATCGTGCCGCTCACGGCTGCGATGGCGCGTTAGCCGAAATGGAGACTTGTTTATGAGTGATGCCCCCACGGATATGAACGACAAAATCGAAGCCGCCGCGTTCCGCCGCCTCTTATCGCATCTCGACGCGCGCAAGGACGTTCAAAACATCGATTTGATGATCCTCGCGGATTTCTGCCGCAATTGCCTGGCCGATTGGTATCGCGAAGCGGCGCATGAGACGGGCTTGGATATGTCGAAAGACGATGCGCGCGAACGAATCTACGGCATGCCTTACAAGGATTGGAAAACACAATTCCAAACGCCAGCCACGGAAGACCAGCTCGCGGCGATGAAATCCCGTAAAACTACGCCTGGAAAACACGCTTAAAAATTAGCATTGGGAGGCCGACATGAGCGACCGTGTCAAAACCACAATCACAGACGGCGTTGCCGATGTGCGCCTTGTTAGAACCGATAAGATGAACGCGCTGGACAATGCGATGATCGACGCGCTGATCGAAACGTCCACGCAGTTAGAAGCGGACACGTCCGTCAGGTGCGTCGTGATTTCCGGCGAAGGCCGCGCCTTTTGCGCAGGCTTGGATATGGGCAGTTTCGCGCAAATGGCCGATGGCGGAAGCGGCGGCGTCACAAGAGGCAGATTGGCTGAACGCACCCATGGCGTCGTCAATCGTCCGCAAAAATCGGTCTGGGGCTGGCGTGAATTGCGCGTTCCTGTGATCGCTGCGGTGCATGGCGTTGCGCTTGGCGGCGGGCTTCAAGTGATGCTGGGCTCAGACATTCGGATCGTTCATCCTGAGACGAAGCTCTCCATTCTTGAAGTCAAATGGGGCTTGGTCCCAGACATGAGCTCAACCGCGATTATGCGCCAATTAGCGCGCGAGGATATCATCCGCGAGCTAACCTATACCGGCCGCATGTTCTCCGGCGTCGAGGCGGTTGAATACGGCTTTGCGACACGGACGTCGGAAACCCCGCTTGAAGAGGCTCTGGCCCTCGCCAAAGAGATCGCCTCGCGCAGCCCAAGCGCCGTCCAAACCGCGAAAAAGCTCTACAATGATCTTCCCGATCGGGACGATGCGGCTGCGATACTCGCCGAGTCCGAAGCTCAGGATTCGCTCATCGGCTCGCCCAATCAACTCGAAGCGGTGATGGCGGGTATGGAAAAGCGCGACGGCGTCTTTGAAGACGCCTAACCCGGCCGGCTTCCAATCGATAAAGGCGTTTAAGGCGTCGGCACCATGACGATGTCGAATTCGGAGCGCCATTCAACCTCGTCGTCATCGACTTTTTCGAAATCTAAGATCAATTGCTCTTTCACGCCGAAAACGGCGTCGCGCTCTAGGTGGGGGTCGCCGGCGACGAAAGAGTGCGTGACGATCTTTTCATAGCCGTCGGCAATGACCATGAAATGCATGTGGCCAGGCCGATAATAGGGCCGTCCTAAAGCCGCCAGCATCTTACCGACCGTACCGTCGAACGGGATGGGATAAGGCGGCGGCTTTACGCCGATAAAATGGTAAGCGCCGTCCGCGCCGGTGGTGAAGAGGCCACGATTATTGCCGCGCGGCTGAGTGTCGGGCTCCTGCACATCGTAGAACCCGTCGGCATTGTCCGACCAAACATCAATGACGGCGCCTTCGATCGGATTGCCCTCTAGGTCTTGGACGTTCCCGATATAGAGACAAGGCTCGCCTTTGCCATCCATCGAGATAACGTCCCCCATCTGCCGGACGGGGACGTCGTCGATATGGAAGGGCCCGAAAACGGTATTTTCCGTCGCGCCCTCAGGCCGGCGATTATTGATGGAATCCACCAACATCGAAAACCCGAGCGTATCGCTAAGCAGGATGAATTCTTGCCGATCCTCGCTGCACAAATGCCCTGTGTCGGTGAGAAACTCGATAGCGTAGTCCCATTCAGCCTGGGTGAGCTCCACATCCTTGGCGAAGGCGTGAAGGTGTTTCACCAAGCTCGCCATCACTTGCTTGAGCCGCGGATCCGTGTCCGGCGCCATTCGGCCGTTCACCGCCTCCACCGAATGTTCTTCTGAAAAATAGGTCGTCATACAAACATCCTCTCCGTGGCGTCCCAGCAGTCTTTATGTGTCAGCAGAACATGATCTCAAGCCGGCCGAGAACCGGCCCAAGCGCGTTGAAGCAATCCTCGGATCGCCTCACGCTCCACAATTTGCGGGTTCCAATAGGGGTTCTTGACGGCGAGATCCGAAGCTTGGTCCAGCTGCGCCTCCTCCAGACCGAACTCGCTAAGCGTGACCGGCGCGCCCAGCGTTTTGGCGAAATCCCAAAGCCCGCGTCCAAGATCGCCGCCAAAAATATCGGCGATTGGTTTGAGTTCGGCCGCTGCGGCTTCCGAATTGTAAGCCGCCGTGTGCGGCAACAAAACGCTATGCGTTTCGGCATGCGGCAGATCGAACGTCCCCCCGAGCGTGTGGCAGAGCTTATGATGCAACGCCATGCCGACCGTCCCCAATACGGACCCACACAACCATGCGCCATACAACGCTTCGGCGCGCGCATCGATGTCTGAAGGGTCTTTGACAATCACGGGCAACGCCTTGTGCAGCGCCCGAACGCCTTCCACCGCTTGGAGCGAGGACACCGGGTTTCGGTCTTTCGCATAGACCGCCTCAACCGAGTGCGCCATGGCGTTTAACGCCGAGGTTACGCTCATCGAAATAGGAAGGCCGAGCGTGAGCTGAGGATCGTAGATGACGACCTCCGGCAAAATGCTTGCGCCGCGAACAGTTGTTTTCAGACCGTCTTCGGTTTGCCCCAAGATCGGCGTGACTTCCGATCCGGCATAGGTCGTCGCAACGACGATCTGGGGACAATCGATGCGGTAGGCGATCGCCTTGCCGAGCCCGATCGTCGAGCCGCCGCCGAGCGCTACGACGCAATCGGCGCCGGCCGCTTCATAGGCGGCCACCGCGCGTTCAGTGACGTCGACCGGCGTGTGCATGGCCGCTTCGGCGAAGACGCCAACCGCCAGATCGCCAATCTGCGCCGCGAGCTTTTCCGCATCAGACTTCTGGAAAGGCGTCGACAACACGAGAGCACGCATCGCACCTTGCGCGCGAACTTCGTCAGCGACTTGCGAAACTGATCCAACGCCAAAAACAATCCGCGCCGGATTGACGTCGAAGACAAATTCTCGAGCCATGTGCGAAACTCACCTCACCGCTTCATGTGTTGCTCGCATAAGATCAAGTGTGCTTGCAACGTCTGAAAACCTGGTTTGGAGTTCTTGAGGTGTCTTGGCGCTGGTCGCAACGTAGAAATCGGGACGTATCAATAAAAACTTACTATCGATGTCGGACAGCCAGCGCGCATAGAAACCGTCAATATCTATGATCTGAGCCTCGCTGTCCGGAGGGCCAATCGTTAGCGCAACGCCCTGAAGTTGAGCAAGCTGCGCGCGCTGCGCGTCCGTGAGGGCGGCGTCTGGATCAGTCTCATAGCCGAGCAAAATCCAACCTCGGCCGACGGCCTGGTCGAAACGGTCCACTTGACCATTGTAAGCCACGCGACCCTGTAATGAGAGCACGCCCGCATGTCGGCCTTTCGAACACCAAGCGCCGGGGCCGATACGTGTGTTCTCACCCGCCAGAGGTTTCCCGCCGCGCGCCTTCAAATCTGCGATCAGGCGCGCGTCGCGCGCGGCGGCCTCTTCTTCGTCGGTGACGCAGATAATGCGGCCGAGAGATTCACTCAGCTCGATGAAGTATTTGGTGTTTTCAAGTCGCTCCGTCGTGTAGCTATCGAGCAGCTGCGTACCGCATTGGCCGTCGAGAATCGCGTTTAAACGCCATGATAAGGCTAGCGCGTCCCGTAGCCCCGAACACATGCCTTGACCTGCGAAAGGCGGCATCAAATGCGCGGCGTCGCCCGCAAGCACACAACGGCCCTTATGCCATTGCTTCGCCCATTTCGCTTGAAACCGGTAAACCGCTGAACGCTCCAATAGACTATTGTCCGGAGTAACGCCCCAAGGTTCCAGCAATCTCCATGCGTTTTCTGTTTCTTGCAAAACCTCAGGAACTTCGCCCGGAAGAACCATAAACTCCCAACGACGCCGATTTGGATCGCCCGGCGTCGGTCCCGGTCCGCCCGAGACGATTGTGGTCGGCCGTTTCGGGTCGCACAATTGCCATTGAGCCGGTTCGTTTGGTCGGGAGGCGGGGTAGTCGAAACTGGGAATCACATCCAGGATCAACCAATCGAAACAATATCCCTTATCCTCGACTTCGAAACCCAGCGCTTCGCGCACGAAGCTGTTTGCGCCATCGGCTCCCACTACAAATTTAGCTCGGATTTTCGAATTCAGGCGCGACGTACGGTATTCTTCCGGATTTTGTTCAAGCGAAAGAGAAACGCCATCCTCATTTTGCTCTAGACCTATCGCCTGCCAACCACGGACGATCGCGATTTCTTTGCGATCGCTGGCGATTTGGATCAGTTTGCTCTCCAATAACGGCTGATGGAAGTAGTACCGCGACCGCCAGCCGCTAACGAACTCGCTCTTCCAATCGATGACCTGAAGATCTTCGCCGTCTCGATTGCGCCAATAGTATTTTCCTTCGCTGAAACCCACCGCGCCGTCAGCCTCGGAATCGATGTCGATCGCGGCAAGGATACGCGCAATCTCGTGATCATAGGTCACCGCCCGCGGCAGCGCGTAATGATCCGTCCAGCGTTCAATCAAGACGACGCTCTTACCATAGTCCGCCAATAGGATTGCGAGCAGAACGCCAACCGGTCCAGCGCCGACGATCGCGACATCGGCGTCAAACTCTTTTGCATCTTTCGAATGTCTCATTTCGTTCCCCCGAGAAGCCTCGCAGACCCGCGTGATCAAGCCGGGAATTCCGCAAGCCGGCTATGGTAGTGGCGCAAGCTGCACCAAAATGGCTGGTCGTCAAGTTTGAGCTATATTCTGTTTTCTGAACACGAAGATAGAATTCGGACGAAAGCGCCTCTATCAACTGAAGCGGTTTATAGCACTTGCAAGCCGTATCCTCTCATTCCGTCCATCTTATGGTTTTCGATCCAAAATCAGGCGGTCGGTTGTTCAGGCGACTGCCGAGCGTTGCGGCCGCTCCTTGCTTTGAATTAGCCGATTGTCGCCAAGGGCAAACCCGTTATATTCGCCGAGCGTCTCTCGCCGCATCTCGCCCGCCAGCTTGGGCAAAGAGCAAAAACAAAGAGACGTGTTGCGAGGAAGTGGGGCAATGGACAAAACTATTCAGTCGCCAAGCGACGCGGTCGCCGACATTCCAGACGGCGCCGTGGTGATGATCGGCGGATTTGGCGGATCGGGCGCTCCGATAGAATTGATCCACGCGCTTATCATTCGATATAAAGAAACGGGTTCGCCAAAGGCGCTCACTATTATCAACAATAACGCCGGGAACGGTGCGATAGGCATCGCAGGCATGGTCAAGGCCGGTTTGGTCAAGAAGATGATCTGTTCCTTTCCCCGGTCATCCAACGCCGCCGTGTTCAACGAAAAATATCTTGCGGGCGAGATTGAATTGGAACTTGTTCCCCAAGGCACGCTTGCCGAGCGTATTCGCGCAGCGGGCGCTGGGATCCCCGCATTTTATACGCCCGCCTCTTACGGAACCGAGTTGGCGGAGGGCAAGCCGGTGGAGGAATTCGACGGCAAAATGTATGTGCGTGAACGCTGGTTGAAGGCTGATTTCGCACTTATTAAAGGCCACTCCGGCGACACGATGGGCAATCTCACCTACCGCAAGGCGGCGCGGAATTTTGCCCCCTTAATGGCGATGGCGGCCAACCGGACGGTCGCCCAAGTCAGCGAATTATTGTCACCGGGCGGGATCAATCCTGAAACGGTGATCACGCCCGGAATTTTCGTCGATGGCGTCGTTCATGTCGCCAACGCACAGCAAGAAGAAGCGCTGCTACGCGCGGGAGTGGAACACGCGTGACGCAGCAAAAACTTTCCAGCGCCCAAATCGCTTGGCGGGCCGCGCAGGACCTTGAAGACGGCGCCTACGTCAATCTAGGCATAGGCTTTCCGGAAATGATCGCCACCTTCCAACCCGAAGGGCGGGATATCGTTTATCACACGGAAAACGGCGTCCTCGGCTTTGGCGAAGCGCCCAAGCCGGGCGAAGAAGACTGGGATTTGATCAACGCCGGCAAGAAGGCGGTGACGCTTAATCCCGGCGGCGCCTTCTTTCACCACGCTGACAGTTTTTCAATGGTGCGCGGCGGCCATTTGGACCTCGCGGTTCTCGGCGCCTATCAAATCGCGCAAAACGGCGATCTTGCAAATTGGCGGATCGGCAATAAGGGCGTGCCGGCCGTGGGCGGCGCGATGGATTTGGTGCATGGCGCAAAGCGCGTTGCGGTCGTCACCGATCACGTCACAAAAGACGGGAAGCCAAAACTCGTCGAAACCTGTACCTTCCCACTCACAGGCGTCGGCTGCGTGACACGCGTTTATTCATCGCTTGCGGTTCTCGACGTTGAGGACAATCGCTTTGTGCTCCGCGAAAAACTTCCAACGCTGTCATTGGACGAGCTGCAGAACTTGACGGGCGCGAAACTTCACACGGACGGGCAAGTCGACGATCTGATCGTGCCCTCGCTGGATTAGAGGAAACAGGATGGAAGACGTCTTTATCTGCGATTATGTGCGCACGCCCATAGGCCGGTTCGGCGGGGCGCTGTCATCTGTCCGCGCCGATGATTTGGGCGCTGTCCCGCTTAAGGCGCTGGCGGAGCGGAACGCATCTTTAGATCTTTCCTCTATCGATGAAGTTATCTTTGGCTGCGCCAATCAGGCTGGCGAAGACAATCGCAATGTCGCGCGCATGTCGCTGCTATTGGCCGGCTATCCCGAAAGCGTGCCCGGCACGACGATTAACCGCCTTTGCGGCTCCGGCATGGACGCGATCATCACTGGCGCCCGTGCGATTAAAGCTGGCGAGGCCGAATTGATTGTCGCCGGCGGCGTAGAAAGCATGTCTCGCGCGCCCTTCGTTATGCCGAAAGCGGATAAAGCGTTTTCCCGTTCCAACGACGTTTATGACACCACGATTGGATGGCGGTTCGTCAACCCCGCCATGAAAGCCCAATATGGCGTCGACAGCATGCCGGAAACGGCTGAAAACGTGGCGGAGGATTTCCAGGTCACCCGCGACGACCAAGACGCCTTCGCGTATCGGTCTCAAGAACGCGCCGCGGCGGCGATGGAAAACGGCCGTCTGGCTCAAGAAATTACACCAGTCGTCGTTCCAAGGCGCAAAGGCGACCCGATCCGCGTTGACGTCGACGAGCATCCACGACCGCAGACCACGCCAGAAGAGCTCGCCAAACTAAAAGCTTTTGTTCGCGAAGGCGGCACGATTACGGCAGGCAACGCGTCCGGCGTTAACGACGGCGCCGCCGCCCTCATAATCGCCAGCGCGCGCGCGGTCGAAGACCACGGCCTGACGCCGATCGCACGGGTTTTGGGCGGAGCGACCGCAGGCGTGGCGCCGCGTATTATGGGTTTCGGTCCGGCGCCCGCGTCTAAAAAGCTCATGACTCGCCTTGGCTTAAAGCAGGATGATTTTGCGGTTATCGAGCTCAATGAAGCCTTCGCGTCCCAAGGACTTGCGACTTTACGCGACCTGGGGGTCGCGGATGACGATCCGCGCGTTAATCCAAATGGCGGCGCAATCGCGCTTGGACACCCGCTGGGCATGTCCGGCGCACGCATTACAGGTACTGCAGCGCTCGAGCTAAAGTCTGGCGAGAAATCGCTATCGACAATGTGCATTGGCGTCGGACAGGGTATTGCGGTCGCGCTCGAACGAGTTTGACGGCGAGCCTTAGTGTTGAAATACACGCGCCTTCGCGGCAGATCCGAAGACACGCATTCTATTGACAGGCTTAGTCTCGTCGGCATTCATTTGTGAACCCATTCACAAATGAGGAATGCGCAGAGTTTGAGTATCCACATGCAAGAGCTGACAAAGTCGCCGGACGAAAAAGAAGGACGCGTCGCCCGCCGCCGTCGGCGCAATTTCACAGCCTTAGTTGAGGCGGCGCGCGAGATCATGACCGAAAAAGGCGTAGACGCCGCCACCATGCTCGAAATCGCCGAGCGCGCGGACGTCGGCGCGGGCACCGTCTACAATTATTTTCGATCAAAAGATGAATTGGCAGTCGCGGTCCTAGAAGATCTAATGCAAGAGCTCTCGCAAGAGATCGAAGACGCAACGCAAGGTTTTAGAGAGCCTGAGCGCATCTACGCCTACGGACTTCAACGCGTATTGGAGACCGCCGCGACGGACGAAAGATGGGCGCCTATGCTGCATCGCTCTGAAATCATCTCAGATGCGCTTTATCGCAAGATGAGCCCATATGCGATGAGGGATTTGAAAGCGGCGGCCGACAACGGAATGTCCGCCTTTAGCGACGTGGAACTCGTCTTCCGCCTGACAACGCACGCGCTTATCGGCGCCAGCCTTGCGATTCGAAACGGTGAGCTCGCGGAAAGCAGCCTAAAGCAAATCGTGATCGAACTGCTTTGTTTAACCGGCATTGGGATGGCCGAAGCCAAAGCGCTGGTGCGTCGATCTCAACCAAGCCCCTCCCGCAAACATAAACGACGCTCGGAAAAGTCATAGCCGCTCATCGGCGGGCGGCATGCCTCGAATAGAATTTTCGCTTCCGATTGCGTCGAATACGCCAATGCTGACCGAACAACAAAGTTCCGCCGCCCTATAGAGATCTCTTTGCATTCTCGCTTCAAACGCGTTGGTGCAAATCTCTTTCGATCTAGAGATCTATTTGGCGCACAATCAACCGGTTTTACACTATGGCAAAGCGAGCGTTACGCGAGACGTTTGTGCGATAACCTGGCCGAGCGGCGACGGCGTTTCCGGTGGGATCGGCGCGTCTGGCCACAAAGCAATCAAAGCATCGATTTGATCGATAAGATCGCTGCTCTCCAAATTCATCATCTCGGCTTGGTCTCGCGCGACGATCGCAAATCCATAGGCGTCTTGGTATTCTCCGGGATCCGACACCGCGCCATCGGTGATCGCCACGGTGTACTCCACCACAATCGTATCCATCAGGTACTGAATGATGTCGGCGGGATCGCCGCCGGCTTGTTCCGCCAACATCGCCAAATTCTCTTCCGCAGCGGCCAATTGAGGTTCGATTTCCTCGGCCGGCTGATTGTTCTCCAACGCGGTTGAAACAGTTTCGAAGATCGAGGCGTCAAAGCCAAGCGCGTCTAGACCTTCGCGTTCGTCGGCATGCGTTTCGGAAACGGGATGAAGCAGATGCGGGGCCGCCGCCTCCGGATCGCCGGCGCGATAAAGGGCGAGACCCGCTTTGACGTGGCCAGTCATGAAAGCGAGGCGCTTTTCTAGTGGAAGCGTGTCCATGGCGTGGCCGGCTTCACCACCCTCGCCCTCTCCACCTTCGCCTTCGCCTTCTCCAGCTTCGCCCTCTCCGCCTTCGCCTTCACCTTCTCCCAATTCGCCCACAGCCGCAGGATCTGCATCGGGATCCAAAATCGAATTGGACTGTTCGGCAGGCGCGCACGCCGTTAGGCCAGCCCCCAACAAAGCCGTACTTACGCCTAAACCCGCCCACTTCTTAAGATCCATCGCCATTTTGCGCTCTTTGCTTTGTTCAATAAAACTTCCATAACCTTATGCTTCGTTTGCAAACCGTTCTCAACATCAATCATGACATTTCTGATCATTAGCGACGTGATTTCGTCCGAAACACTGGACGTCTTAGACAAAAAACTTGAGGCGTTGACCTGGCGCGACGGCGGACTGACGGCGGGACGGGTGGCGAAGAAGGTCAAACGAAACGAACAGGCGGACCTCAAATCAGATGCGGGTCGGGCCATCTCGAAGATTGTTTACGCGGCGCTCAAATCCAATCCGGTTTTCGCCGCCGCCGCGCGCCCGCGTCGCATGTCCCCGCTTATGATCAGCCGCACATCGAACGGAGGCCAATATGGCGCGCACGTCGACAACGCGCTGATGGGACGCGACGCCGTCCGCTTGCGCACTGATTTATCATTCACGCTGTTTTTAAGCCCGCCAGAAACCTATGAAGGCGGCGAGCTCATCGTCCATTCAGCTGCCGCACGGCAATCTCTGAAGGGCGAACGCGGCGAACTCGTGCTTTATCCATCTTCCGACATCCATGAAGTCGCGCCAGTCACGCAGGGCGCGCGGATCGCATGCGTTGGTTGGGTTGAAAGCCTTGTAGCCGACGCCGCTCAAAGGACGCTTTTGTTCGATCTGGAGAATTTACGAGCATCTTTGCGAGCGAGCCTGCCGGAAGGGTCCGGCGAACTTCTCACATTGGACAAATCCATCGCCAATTTGCTTAGGATGTGGGCAAGTCCTTGACGGATAACATCTTTATCGAAGGTCGACCGGCCTTAAGGCCACCCGACCCGATCGAAAATTCTCACCGCTTCGGCCTGGTGAACCCCCAGTTGCGATAAATTGAGATCGTCTTCCGAAAAATCGCCCATAGCTTCGACGGCCGACGAGCCGTCTACGCCCTCGACCGCAGGATACTCGTTATTGCCGTTGGCGAAGTACGCCTGAGCGCTGTCTTCGGTCAGATACTCAATGAAACGAATGGCGTTCGCTCGATTGGGCGCATGTACGAGTACGCCGGCGCCGCTAATGTTCACATGCGTTCCGCGATCGGCCTGGTTCGGAAAGATAACGCCGACGCCCTCGTACGCACGATTTGCCGCAGGATCGTCCGATGCCGCAAACCGCGCCAGATAGTAGGAATTCACAACCGATATACGACATTCGCCGCTAGCGACGGCAGTGATTTGACTTGTGTCATTTCCCTGCGGCCTTCGGGCGAAGTTAGAAACGACGCCCTCCGCCCATGCTTCCGCAGCCTCTGGACCGGCATGCGCGATGATCGAAGCGAGCAGCGACATGTTGTAGATGTTGGACGATGAGCGCACGCATATCCGACCTTCATGCTCGGGATCGGCGAGATCTTCATAAGTCTCCAATTTGTCCGGGAGGCCCGCCTCTTTATTGTAGATGATAACGCGCGCGCGCTTAGACAGACCGAACCATAGGCCGTCCGGGTGCCGCATGGATTCGGACAATCTCTCATTCAGGACGTCGGATGACACGGGGGAGAGCAATCCCGCCTCTTCGGCGCGCCATAGGCGACCCGCGTCAACAGTTATGAGAACGTCAGCCGGGCTGAACTCGCCTTCGTTTTTGATCCTCTCGATCAGCGCATCCGCGCCGGCCTCAAGACGATTGACCTTTATGCCGGTCGCTTCCGTAAAATCCTCATAAAGCGCCAAATCCGTATCGTAATGGCGAGACGAGTAGATATTTACGTCGCCATTCTGTGCGCTCGCGCCTGTCGCAAAAACGCTCGCGAACGCGAAGGCTGGAAGGGCGGCGATCGCCGAACGGGCAAGGAGACGAAGCATACACGGTCGCTTTCAAAGCAAATTGGACTCAGGTTGAGCTAGTTGCGAATGATTATCAGTTGGGGCCGCGACGCACAACACCAAGAGTCAGTCGGCGGCGAAGGCGAAAATAGATCCCTCCATCGGCGTCAAAGACGCGGTTTGTCCAACACGAATAGCCGCCTCACGCGATATCTGAGCGGCGATGCGTTCGCCCGTCGACGTGGTCGCGACAATACGTTGAACCGCGCCTTGTATTCGCACGTCCTCCACACGCAATTCTTCGCCATCACTGTCGAAGACAAGCGCGTCCGGACGCACGACCAGATCCAAAGATCCAGAAGCTGGCGTCGCGCCTCGGCAGGCTGAAATTGGCCAAAGGCCGAACGAAGTTTCGACGCCCGCCTCCGTCCTTCGACCGCGCAGGATTTGGCCGCCCCCGAACAAGGCCGCTGCGGCCGCCGTCGCTGGATTGTCATAGACCTCGCTCGGAGACCCACATTGCACGATGCGTCCCTCCGCCATCAATGCGATTTGGTCGCCGATATCCATGGCCTCCTCCGGGTCGTGGGTGACCATCAACGTCACCGCATTCCGCGCTTTCAGCAGGCGGCGCGTGTCTTCCCGCAGGGATCGGCGCAGCACGACATCCACGCTGGCGAAAGGTTCGTCGAGGAGGAGCACATCCGGGTTCGCCGCCATGGCGCGCGCCAAAGCGACCCGCTGTTGTTGGCCGCCGGACAAAGTGAAGGGATAAACGGACGCAAATTCCGCAAGTCCGACCTGATCGAGAAGCTTGCGAACGCGTTCGGACGCTTGTTCGGAATCCTCAACTCCGAAGCCAATATTCTCGGACACGGTCATGTGCGGGAACAAAGCGCCGTCTTGAAACACCAGACCGACTGCGCGGCGTTCCGGCGGCGGATTCTCAGTGCGATCTGCTATAAGCCGGCCTTCTAGGCGAATCTCACCGTCTTGCACGGGAATGAGGCCCGCCGCTAGGCGCAGCAGCGTGGTCTTGCCGCACCCTGAAGGCCCCAAAAGGCAAGTGATTTCGCCCGGCTGAGCCTCCAAATTAATCCCGGAGAGCACGCGCCGGTCGCCATAGGAATGGCGGATGTCGATGAATTGAAAGCTCACAATATTACGGCCTGTTGTTGAGAACCGCTCTTAGTATGATATTGCGGCCCGATGCAAACATGGGCCCTAGAAACTTGAGCCGCACAACGAGTCCACGATTTTGGATCGCGATTGCGACAGGGCTCGCCGCACTCGTGTCCGTTCCGCTTTTTGCGATCGTCGGCGCCTGGTGGTCGGATGGCGAAGCGATCGGTCATCTTGTCTCCACGATTTTACCGATCTACGCGTTGAACACGCTGGCCCTCATGATCATGACCGGCGCCATCGCCGGCGTCATCGGCGTCGGTGTGGCGTGGCTGGTCGCGTCAAGCGAGTTCCAAGGACGGCGGTTTTGGTCCTGGCTTCTCGTCGCGCCGATTGCGGCGCCCGCCTACATTATCGCGTATGTGTACACCGATCTTCTTGAGTTTTCCGGACCGGTGCAATCCTGGTTAAGGGCGAGCTTCGAATGGACGGCGGGAGAGTATTGGTTTCCCGAGGCGCGTAGCCTTCCCGGCGCCGCCTTGATGATGGGTTTGGTGCTCTATCCCTATGTTTATCTGATGGCGCGCGCCTCTTTCGCCGCCCAAAGCCAAAGCCAATTCCTGGCGGCTAGAACGCTTGGCGCATCGCCTAGCGCTGCGTTTTTCAGGATTGTGCTGCCGTCGGCGCGGCCGGCGATTGCAGGCGGACTGGCCTTGGTTTTGATGGAGACGTTGGCTGATTTCGGCGTCGCCGATTATTTTGCGATTCCAACCTTCAGCACGGGCATATTTCGCACATGGCATGGGCTTGGCGATCGCCAAACGGCGATGCAATTCGCCAGCATCATGCTGATTTTCGTCATTGTCCTGGTTGTCGCGGAAACGGCGAGCCGTCGAGGGCGCGTGGCGAGCAATGATCGGCTCAGTTTCGGCCCCGCGCCTTTCCGGTTAAGCCGGACCGCGTCTCTGTTCGCGAACCTAGCATGCGCCATTCCAGTCATTTTGGGCTTCGCCTTGCCGGCGGCGATACTCACGGGCAAGGCCTTTGCGGTCGGCGATCCACAGCCCGTCTCCGAGATTTTGAATTACGTCGGCAACAGCGTTCTTGCGGCCGGGGTAACGGCCGTTGCGGCGTCCGTTATCGCTTTACTGCTGGTCTATGCGCATCGCCAGTCACCGACAAATAGTATCGGGCATCGCGCCACGCGCTTCGGGATTCGAGTTTCAACGCTGGGCTACGCGCTTCCAGGCGCGCTGCTCGCGATCGGCTTGTTGGGGCCGCTCGGCGGTGTCGATCGCACACTTACGCGTTTTGCGCGCGACACCTTGGGTTGGGATGGCGGCCTGCTTCTGAGCGGATCGGTCGTGATTTTAGCCTACGCGCTCACCATTCGTTTTTTGACGGTGTCCTACAATAGTTTGAGCGGCGGCATGGCGAAGATATCGGACAATTTAGATGCGGCTGCGCGAACGCTCGGCGCGGGTCCGACCCGGCTTCTTCATCGTATTCATACGCCCTTGCTGGCGCCGCAATTGGCGGTGGGGGCATCGCTTGTTTTCATTGACGTCATCAGAGAATTGCCGGCGACGCTGATACTACGCCCGTTCAATTTCGAAACTCTAGCGACGCGGGTCTACCGGCTGGCGAGCGACGAAAGACTAAACGAAGCGTCCACAGCATCGCTCATCATCATTATCTTGGGCATGGCGTCGGTTGGCCTCGTCAATCGCGCACAAAATGTCCGGAAATAGGCGCGGACATACCCCTTTCGCACCGCCGACATCCCTTGATCAGGATTTGTGCTTCCCGTATCGAGATGGGCGGACGTCTTTTGAGCGGCGGCGCTAGCGCGTGTTTGGCGGCAAAGCGCGCCGCGAGATTTTGCATCTAGCCGCTCGTAGACCCCTCGAAAGTCGTCAACGCTATCTCGTCATTGCAGAGCCTGCATTGGCGAACCACCCGGAAACGAGCAATATGCTAAGCGCATGCGTAAATGCGCCAAACCATCGCAAACCTTAGCCTTTTTGAAGGTCCAACCGGGCTACGGCGCAGGACAGGCATTAAGAGCGGAGATAATCGGGAGAGGATATGTACCTCGACACCAAGCGTATACTCGTCACCGGCGGCGCCGGGTTTTTAGGCTCACATTTATGCGCCCGCCTTCTGGAGCAGGGCCACGAAGTCTTATGCGTCGACAATTTCTTTACCGGCCGGCGCGGCAACGTCACCCATTTGTTGGATGACAAATCGTTCGAACTCATGCGCCATGACGTGACATGGCCGCTTTATGTAGAGGTCGACGAAATCTACAATCTCGCTTGTCCGGCCTCGCCTGTGCACTACCAGTTCGATCCGGTGCAAACGACCAAAACAAGCGTCGTAGGGGCGATCAACATGCTCGGCCTCGCCAAACGCGTCAAAGCGAAGATCTTTCAAGCCTCGACGTCCGAGGTTTACGGCGATCCGACCGTCCATCCGCAGGTCGAGGATTATCGCGGCAACGTTAACACGATCGGCCCTCGCGCCTGCTATGATGAAGGCAAAAGATGCGCGGAAACCCTGTTCTTCGATTACTGGCGTCAACACAAGGTCGACATCAAGATCGTCCGGATATTCAACACCTACGGTCCCCACATGCACCCCGAAGACGGGCGCGTCGTTTCGAACTTCATCGTCCAGGCGCTGCGCGGGCAGGACATCACAGTTTTCGGCGACGGCGGCCAAACACGCTCATTTTGCTATATGGACGATTTGATCGACGGCTTTATCAGAATGATGGGAACGGAGAAAGATTTCACTGGCCCGCTCAATCTCGGCAACCCCGTCGTGTTCACGATCAAGGAATTAGCCGACATCGTCATCGACATTACGGGGACGAAATCGAAAATCGTCTATCACGACCTGCCCGCCGATGACCCGATGCAACGCTGCCCGGACATCCGCCAAGCGAAAGAGGTCCTCGACTGGACCCCGAAAGTGCAATTACGCGAGGGCCTGCGGCATACGATCGAGTATTTTGATCGCCTCCTCAAACAAAATCGGGCGACGCATTCTTAAGGGCCTTACTTAACGCCCTGGCGGCGATGCTGCAAACGCCGTTTACATATGACCGCTAAGACGCCTTTAGAACCCGTTTAACGCAATCGGCGACGCCGACGCGCCAATCGGGAAGCGCGACGCCAAAGTCTTTTTTAAGGAGTGAACAATCCAAGCGTGAATTCGCCGGACGCGCCGCTGGCATGGGATAGTCCGCCGTTGCAATTCGATTGACAATGGCGTGAGGCCCGCCAAGGGCGCCGCTTGTGGCAAGAACAACCTCCGCAAAATCGGCCCAACTCGCTTCGCCCGCGGCCGTCATATGACGCACGCCCGCCGGCGCGTCCACTTCAAGAAGCTTCGGCGCAAGCGCTAAGATCCCATCGGCGATGTCGAGCGCATAGGTCGGCGCTCCAATTTGATCAGCGACGACGTTTACAACGTCGCGGGTTTCGGCAAGCCGCAACATGGTTTTTAAGAAATTCCGACCGAACGGACTGTAAACCCAGGCGGTTCTAAGAATGAGGCTGCGCGGATTATTCGCCATGACGGCGCGTTCGCCTTCGAGCTTCGTGCGTCCATAGACGCCGAGCGGCGACGGGGCGTCGTCCTCAACATAGGGCGCGCCCTTCGCGCCGTCGAACACATAATCCGTTGAGAGATGGATCAAGGGCGCCTCTACAGCCACCGTCGCCTCGGCGAGAAAGCCCGGCCCCTCTGCGTTCAAGGCATGCGCCGCCGCCTCTTCGGTCTCCGCCTGGTCAACCGCGGTATAGGCGCCGACATCGATGACAATGTCCGGCGCAGCCCGCCGAACCGCCGCAAAGAGACTTGCGCGATCAGCGAGATCGAGCTGCGGCCGTCCGACCGCTGTCACTTCCGCGCTAAAGGTCGGCCCGCGTTCGACGAGCGCCTTGGCCGCCTGGCCGCTGGCGCCGACGACAAATATTTTCATTCCGCCCCTCAATGAACCGTTATGATTACCGGCGCCGATACGAAATCACGCGCCTCGCTGGCGCTCTAAAACGGCGAGTCGAAGTCAGCAAAACGCCGCGCGTCCTCATCTTTAGACGATAGAACCGCTTGGCCCTCGCCAGCCGGCCAGTCAATGTCAAGTTCCGGCGACGCCCAGTAAACCGCGCCGTCAGACGCTGCATCATAGAAATTCGTGACTTTATAGGCGACAATCGTATGGGGTTCGAGCGTCATAAAGCCGTGCAAAAATCCTTTCGGCGCCAGCAATTGTTTTCCGTTTTCTTCGGACAATTCCACCCCGACCCATCGCCCATAAGTCGATGATGCCGACCGAACGTCGACGGCGACGTCGAAAATCCGTCCCTTCACAACGCGCACGAGTTTGTCTTGGGCGAAAGGCGGCGCCTGATAGTGCAGCCCACGGACGGTGTATCGATCGCGTGAACAGCTCTCGTTGTCTTGAACGAAAACAATTCCTGGATAGAGCGCATCGAACTTATTCTGCGTATAGGTTTCGGCAAAATACCCGCGTGCGTCGCCGAACCTTTTCGGGGTGAACAGCTTAACGTCGGGGATTTCTAAAGACGTCATTTCGATGACGATCTCCTCACACTTAGGTCGCCGCAGACGCAGAGCCTCAATAATCAAAACACTTTGTCTTCCAAAAGCGCCATGAGGTAATCGCCATAGCCGCTCTTGAGCAATGGCTTCGCCAGCGCTTCAAGCTCGGCGCCATCGATAAAACCTTGGCGGAACGCGACCTCTTCGGGGCATCCAACTTTCAGCCCCTGACGCTCCTCAATGATTTGCACATATTGCGCCGCCTGCAAAAGCGAGTCGTAGGTGCCCATGTCAAGCCATGCATAGCCGCGCCCGAGGATTTCAACCGTAAGAGCCGCGTCGGTAAGATACATCTCGTTAAGCGCCGTGATCTCCAACTCGCCACGCGCCGACGGACGCACTGCTTTCGCGCGGGCGACGACCGTCTCATCATAGAAGTAAAGTCCGGTCACAGCGTAATTCGATTTTGGATTTTCCGGCTTTTCCTCAATCGATACGGCGCGGCCAGCGGCGTCGAACGCGACAACGCCATAGCGTTCCGGATTGTTAACGTGGCTGCCGAAAACAACAGCGCCTGTCGTCAGCGCAGCGGCGCGGACGAGCTGCGCGGCAAGACCGTGCCCATAAAAGATATTGTCGCCTAAGATCAACGCGCATTTCTCGCCATTGATGAATTTTTCACCGATGAGAAACGCTTGGGCGAGGCCCTCCGGCTTCGGCTGAACAGCGTAGGAAAGCGACACGCCCCATTGCCCGCCATCGCCGAGGAGCGCTTCAAATATCGGCCTGTCGTGCGGCGTTGTGATGATCAGAATGTCGCGAACGCCCGCCAACATGAGCGTCGTCAACGGGTAGTAAATCATCGGCTTGTCATAGACGGGCAGGAGCTGTTTGCACGCCGCCTTTGTAATCGGGAAAAGCCGCGTGCCAGACCCGCCAGCGAGGATAATGCCTTTCATGGCCGAGCCCCTGAGTCCTTAGTCCCGGCGGCGTCGCTGAGACCGAGGCGCGCGCCGGCGAAGCCTTTCTCGCGGATCGCCCGCCGCCACCAGTCATTCTCAAGGTACCATTGAACCGTTTGGCGCACGCCTTCGTCCAAGGTGACCGAGGGACGCCATCCGAGCGTGCGTTCAATTTTACTGGCGTCGATCGCATAGCGCTGGTCGTGCCCTGGGCGGTCCGTCACGAAGGAAATAAGGTTTTCGTGCGGTTCCTTCTTCGGCGATAGTTCATCCATTAGTTTGCAGATTGTATGCACGAGATCGATGTTTCGACGTTCATTGCGCCCGCCGACATTGTAGGTTTCACCAATGTCGCCTTTTTCGAGAATGAGAAGCAACGCCTCGGCGTGATCGTTGACGAACAACCAGTCACGCACATTCTCGCCGTTTCCGTAGACGGGAATAGGCTCACCGGCGAGGGCGTTGAGAATAACGACCGGGATCAGTTTTTCAGGATGTTGAAACGGCCCGTAATTGTTCGAACAATTGCTCATAACGGTCGGCAGACCATAGGTTTCGCACCACGCGCGCACCAGAAAATCCGATCCGGCTTTGGACGCGGAATAAGGGGAATTCGGCCTATAAGGCGTCTCCTCGTTAAAAAAGCCGTCCGCTCCAAGCGTTCCGTAAACCTCGTCGGTGGAAACATGATGGAAGCGAAACCGCGCGCGGCGCTCAGCGGACAGGCCCTCGTAATAGCCCCGCGCAGCCTGCAACAGACGGAACGTGCCGACAAGATTGGTTTCGATGAACGCGGCCGGACCGTCTATCGAGCGATCGACATGGGATTCCGCGGCGAGGTGAATAATCGCGTCGGGCTGATGAGCGCTAAGGACCGCCGCAACCTTATCGCCGTCACAAATATCGCCCTCGACAAAGGCGTAAGTCGTTCGGTTATCCCATCCCTTCAAATTATCGAGGTTGGCGGCGTAGGTCAGCTTGTCGAAATTCACGACCTCCCACCCGCGCGCCAGCGCCAGACGGACCGCGGCCGAGCCGATAAACCCCGCCCCGCCCGTCACGAATAGTTTCATCGCATCACTCTACCAACGCCGCTCACGCCAACGGGACGTAATTAGGACAATTGAATGTTGATTTCCGCATCGTTTCAACGTGCGTCGGCAAAGATCGCCGTCACAAAGCTGTTGAAATACTCATATGAGTTCGAGCGCAAGTCTAAACCGACACCGTCGCTCTACACACCCGCCCATCTCAATGGTCGCATTACCCAGGAACTACGCACATCTTTGCGCGTATCACTTTTAAATGACGCCCAAATGAGCGGATTTAGTATTTAAATCAATGATCTAGGAAATTTTGGAGAGTCGGGGAGATATTTCGAATCCGCAAAACCAAGCGGACCGAAACCCAAGCGGACTAGTATATGCCGGCCGATCGGGACGCTTCCCCGCACCCGCGGCGCGCCCATGGCACGCGGCCGAAAAGAAACTGGCTCTGGCCTTGCCGCGCATTTGATGTATGCGACGGACAATGAACACATCGAAGTGCACGATCTACGCGCTGTTCGACCTAGTCTATCTGGAAAATTCGGTACGGATGATTGACGAACTACCCGGCGAAATCGCCAGCAAGCTTTCTAGCAAGACCATTTCCGACGTCCTTATCGCCTCAGACAGCTAATCAGCTTGTTCGATATCATGGGATCTCGCCAGAAGCGGACGCTCTGCGTGTGAATTGCATGTGAAAGCCAAGCCCAATCACTCCGCACACAGATCGAAAAATCTACATATGTGTCTGTTTTTAATAGATTTTGCGTGGTACCGCCTTCCCGGTTCGAACGGGAGACCTCTTGATCCACAATCAAGATTTAGACCGTCATTTGGCGTCACTCAAAGTCACTATTTTATAAATGTTTTCAACGTAATACAGACGTGATCTCAATTTCGAAATTCCACCCAGGTTTATCGACTTTCATGTAAATCCACGGCCAAATGAACCAAAAAATGAACCAAAATCGCAAATTTGGTTCATTTCCGAGGACGATTTGCTACATCTTTGAAATTCCTAATTTTTCCAAAATCCCAGATTTATTGATGGAAAATCAAGAGGACGCCGGTGGTCTTTTCGTAAAGCTGGTCTTCTAAACTCAAATCGGGTAACAATTTTTAGCACCACGCAGATAATCCTGATTTTCTACGAACATCGGCCGGACTTTCCAAATGCCTGCAAGCCATACAAAAAGTGTCGCGCTCACAATCGAACTCGAAAAATGGGTCGATGAGGTAGTGGAGACTGGAGAGTACAAAAGCGCAAGCGAAGTGATCAGAGACGGCCTTCGGTTGTTGAGGGCCAATCGCGAACGCGAGGTCGCGGAACTCAGCGTTATCAAAGCCCGAATTCAAGCGTCTCTCGCCCAAGCGGATGCCGGGACATTCGCCGATGGCAGCGGCGAAGATGCAATCCGGCGGAGTTTTGCGATGGCGCGCACCAAACAGCGCGTATGAAGCCGTGGCGTCTAACGCCGGCGGCGGCGCAAAGCCTTGAAGATATCGCAGCGTGGACAATTGAGCGTTTCGGCGATCGTCAAGCTGACGCGTATTGCGAGACGCTCATTACACGTCTTAACACGATCGCCGAGGGCGGGCCGCCTCGCCCCCGTCCTTGCTCTGCCCTGCTTGCGACATCACACAGCAAAGTCGACCTAACCTACGTAAGAGAAGGCGGGCACTTCATTATCCTGAGAGAAACGCACGACCGGATTGACGTGATCGAGTTCCTTCACGGACGTCTAGATTTACCCCACAAGCTGGAAGCCTTGACAAAGAAACAGGCCTAGCAGCGCGTCCTCCAAGTACCGCTTCCGGAGAAAGTCAGCCTCCCGGGGGCCTTATTATCGATCCCCGACAATTTTGGCCTTCCAAGCCACGATATCTCGCTCAATCCAGAGGGAGGCTCGTCCGACTTTCACAGGTTTTGGAAACTGGGCGCGCTCGTCGTTGATCATTTTGTAGACCATGGCTTGGCTAACGCCGATTGACGCCACAACGTCGGCGAGCTTCAAGAAACGACCATAAGGATCCAACGCCGAGCTCGTCGGAAGCGTAATCGGCGGGTCTTCCGTCTGATTGGTTGAAGCAGACATCCGTCACCCTCCAAAAGGTCGCAAAACGAGGTCCTTGTTGACGATCACACGTAGCCGCCAGCCGGGGCGGACCCTGATCGTCGGCTGAACGGTGAGCTGGCGCGAGACGACCTCCTGGCCCGCTTGATTGATCGTGCGTTGTCCGCCGTCTCGCAGCGCGTCGAGAACATCGTCATCGTCGCTATCGCGGCCGATTTCGGAGCTGACGCTCAAGACGGACGACAAAAACGCGGCCTGGAAGAGCTTCCAAGTGTGGAAGTCGACGTCGTCCTCGAGACCAGCATAGCCCGAGAGATCGACCGCTGGGAGGTTCTCGATCACTAGGGACGAGGCGTCCGGCAGGATAATGCGCGTCCAAACAACGAGCGCGCGGGATTGGCCGTAGGCGACGACGCTGTCGTAGCGGCCGATTAATCGCGCGCCCTGCGGGATTAAGAGATATCGACCCGTGGCGGTGTCGTAGACGTTCTCCGTCACCTGCGCGATCACCTGGCCCGGCAGGTCGGAGTTCAAACCCGTGACCAAGCTCGCCGGGATGATCGTTCCCGCCATGATTTGATAAGGCGACGCAGGCGTTTGCAGGCTATGTGGATTGTAGATAGCCGGATCAGTGTCAGCGCTCAGAAAGTCCTCCTTGCGGTGTTGGCGATTGGGATCAAGCGGCGACGCCTCGCCTGCAAGCGCGGCGGACGGCTGAAACGCCGCTAAGGCCGCAAGCGGATCCGCTGATCTGTAATGCAAGTGTTGCGGATCGACTGACGCCGCCGAAGAGCTGTGTTGTTTCGAGTAGTCCATGAAGAAGAGCGGCGACGTCCGGGCACCCGGCGTATTCGATACAGCCGCGCGTCCCGCCGGCCGCGTCGCAGGTTCGTATCGGAACGGGTTCACCGGCTCCGAATCCGGTTCGCGTTTCGCCAGCATCGCCGCGCCGAGATCACCCGGTAGCGGCGGTCCAAGCTTGGGCCTGGAAACCTCTTCATAGCTCGCGGGAAGATCTGCAAGCCCGTCGGGCATTGGTTTGGACCGCGTATTATAGAGTTCGCGGTGAGGCTGTGCTGCATCGTGCGGCGCGCGCAGCGCGAACGCGGCAGCGCCGAACACTAGCGCGCCAGCCGCTCCCGCAATTGTCATCAGCAACCCGCGCTTGAAGCGTTTGACCGGCCGCGGCTTGCCCCGGATTTCTAGGGGTTCGGAGGCGTTCATCTGTCGGCCAGCCGCGCATGTTTGCCGCTGGGCGTCCGGAGGATGCGCACGACCGCTTGATCATCTTCGCCAAGGCGCAGTTCGGCCGCCGCGAACAGTCGGTCGACGACATAATAACTGCCCTTGATCCGGTAATTGACGAGCTGGCTCGTTCCATCACGGCCGACGACAAACAGCGGCGGCGCTTCGCCTTGATCAAGGCGAGCTGGAAACTGGATGAAGACTTTCCGACCATCGTCGAAGGCGCGGAGAGGCCGCCATTGCGGGTCGTCGCCTTCGACGTCATAGCGGAAATTGAGTCGATCAATCTCAAAGCCGCGTTCGACGATGTGCTGATCAGCTGCGCGCCAAGCTTCAGCTCGGTTTTTCGCGGCGCGAAGCTCCTCCTGCGGATAGCGCCAAGAGACGGCGGCCATATAGGTCTCGCGATAGGAGCGCATCTCTAGGTGATAGGTTCGCTTGGACGTTGCGATGATAAGATTGGTCGAGAGGCCGGATGCCGTTGGCTTAACAAGGATGTGCACCTGCTCGGCCTCGCCCGATCCGGACAGCGTATCGCCCAACACCCAGCGGACCGTGTCGCCGGCGGAAACGGACATAAGCTGTTCGCCCGGTTGGAGAGCGATGTCTGTCACCTGCTCCGGCGCGCAATAAACCTGATAGAGCGCGCCCACTGTATAAGGATAAATCTGGATCGCGTTGACGAAATTCTCTTCATCCGGCTGGATCGCAGCGGCTTCGTTGGCTTTGTCGATCGCTTTGTCGGGCCGGACAGATGGCTTAGGCTCGCCTTCCTCGACGGGCTTTAACTGCCCCGGCATCGGAAGGGGTTCGACGCGTTCAACGACCAAAGGTTCAGCGTCTTCCGTGAGGTAGACCGCCTCAACGAACTCCGCCTCGTCGAGTGCGAAATCGTCCTCGTAAATCGGGTCGAAATGTGCGCAGGCTCCTAACAGAAAGCAGGATGCTGCGAGAATACGCGTTCGGATCATATCTATTCCCCCATAATCAGGTCTTGCGACCAATTGATCCCATGGACGTAAACACCCAAGGGGTTGCGATGGAGCGCCGCTTCGTCCCGCGGCGGCTCGAGAATGATGCTGAGACTGGCCGTGAAGGTTTGCGCGCCGAGATTGGCGCCGTTCAAAAAGCGCGTTTCCCGCCATCGGACCTCGAAGCTGTCGTCGGACGAGCGAACGACGCTGGCGATGTCTACGATTGTCGAGCGCCGTCCGACATCCGCGAAGGGATCGTGCGCGCGCGCATAGTCATTGAGCGTGAGCGCGGCGCGGTCGGTCGTAAAGTTGTAGGCCTCGAGCCAGTTCTCGCGAACAACCACAGGATCGATGGAGACCGACCGCACATTGCGGATGAAGTCCGCGAGGAGATAAGCGATCTGGGCGTCGGTCGGGTCATAGATGGACGTTGCGGGCGTCACCGCCCTCACCTCGCCGTTCGCTTCAAGTTCAATAACGTAAGGCGTCACCAGGCTTTGCGTCGATTGCCAGACGAAGGCGCCCGACATGAGGATCGCCAAGACGAGAGATGCAAACGCTGCAAGCCGCCAATTCGCCGCCTGCACGCGTGCTGATCCGATCCGGTCGTCCCAAACTTGCGCTGCGCGCTGGTAAGGCGTGATGGGATCCGGCGTTGCGCCATAGCTTTGCTGCGTCCGTGGCCACATACCTCTACTCATCCTGTTTGAGATTGGGACCATCGGCGGCGCCTCCGCGATCGCCGTCTCGCAACGTGCCAGCCGCAGCCAAACCTGCATCGCGCTGGACTTGTTGGCGTTCTAACCGACGCGCCCAATGAGGACCCGCTTTGACGGCGTCGCCCGTGGTCGCATTTGGCCCGGCGGCCGGCGCATCACCGCCTGTCGCAGCAAAGGCGCCGCGGCGGCTGTCAGACGCGGAGCGCTTGACCGGATCGAGGAGACGCGCGGCAGTCGCGCGGACGCCGCCCACAACCGCGCCGGCGCCGGCTTGGGCGACGCCGGACAGACCAGCAGCGACGCCCGCTGCGCCGCTCGCGCCGGACGCCGCACGTCCCAACGCATAGGAGGTTTGCGCGCCGCCCGTAATGGCTGCGGCTGCGCGAACGGCGTTTGCGCCGCCTCCGCCGACGGCCCTCGCACCGGCGGACCCAATCGATGCGCCGGCGAGCGCCCCGGCGCCGACGGCGGCGGCGCTTCCCGCCGCTGCGCCCGCGCCCAATTGCGGCGCACCGGAAACAAGACCGGTGGCGACGCCCGGCCCGAATATACCGAGCGCGAATAGCGCCATGGAACCGAGAATGACGGTCCCGGCCTGCTCCAGCGTCACGTCGCCCGGCGTGAACCCGGCTGTGATGGTCCCGAACAGCGTCGACCCGATGCCGATAATGACCGCCAGCACCATGAGCTTGACGCCAGACGCGATGACATTCCCGAGCACGCGTTCGGCGAGGAAAGAGGTCTTGTTCCAAAGCGCGAAGGGAATGAGGACGAAGCCTGCAAGCGTCGTCAGCTTGAACTCGATAATGGTGACGAAGAGCTGGATCGCGAGGAAGAAGAAGGCGAAGAGCGTGATCAGCCAGGCGAGAAACAAGATCGCGATCGTCACGATGTTGACGAAGAAGCCGACCGGCCCCGTAAGACTGCTGATCTCGCCAAGCAGCGGATGAGCCGCCGTAAAGCCCGTGTCGGCGACGAAGCCCGGCCGAAGGAGATCGTCGGCCGTGATCGCCGAACCGCCGGCGTTGAGGCCCAATTGGGCGAAGCTGTTGAAGATGACGCCCGTCAGGAAGGTGAAATTGTTCAGGATAAGCGCGAAGAAACCCACATAGAGCACCTTCTTGACGAAGGCGGCGATAACATTCGTCTCCGGTCCCATCGCCCAGAAGACGCCGGCGAGGACAATGTCGATCCCGATGAAAAAGGCTGTGAGATACGCAACGTCCGGCGATAACAGCCCAAAGCCTGAATCGATATAGGTCGAGAAAGTCGCGAGGAATTGGTCGATGACGCCGAGATCGTCCATCAGCCGCCTCCATAGGCGGAGCGCTCGCCAACGAAACGTTTGTGGCGTTCGTCCGCCGCCTCTTCTTCCTGGACGGCGCGGGCGCGCTCCAACGCCTCGGCGCGATAATGGGCGGCGAGCATTTCCTGCAATTGCATGAGCTGCTTGGCGGAGAGCGCCATGATCTGATTGCCGGCTTGGGCGACGTCGAGATTGCCCGCCGCGCTCTGGCTGCCGGCGACGAGCGCATCAATCAGATCGCTGTCGGTCTCGACGGCTTCGACGATTTTAGACTGCATCAAGATGGTGTCGTGAAGCGCGGCGCGCGAGGTGCGCCAATGCGCTTTCGCGATGTCGGCGAGCTCAGTATTCGACCAGCCGGCATAGTCCTCCGGATATTGCGTTCTGAATATCTCGTCGGCGTGTTCGATCTGGTAGGAGATCGCTTTGGCCTGCTTCAGAAGCCCGTCGATCTCGTCGAGGATGGCGCGCAATTCGGGGCTGACATCGAAATCAAGCGAAGTCAGATTTTTGGCGTCCGCGACAAGCATTTCAGCTTCGTTTCGAAGCTGTTCAATCTGATTGTTGACCGTCTCCAGCGTCTGCGCGGCGGTGAGGATGTTCTCCGCATGGTTGGCCGGGTCGTAAACAATGCCGCCGCCGAACAATTGCGCGGATGCGGGGACCGGCGCACCGATTGCCGCGAAGACTGCGAGCGAGATCATTCCGCTGCGCATAGGACGCCTCCGTGGGTTTCGTTCGCCAATAAATCCGCCGCCCAGTCCAATCCGCGCTGCCGCAGCCAGGCTTCAGGAAAGTTCTCGATCCCGGCCGCTTGAAGGCAGGCGTCGATGTCGCGCAGATCCTCTTTCGTCGAGGCCCCGCAAAAGGCGAGCGCGACGGGGCCGAGCGATAAATCGAACAAGCGATTTCCAGCGCGGGATTGGAAGTAATAATCCTGCTTCGGGATCGCCTGAGCGATAATCTCGATCTGTCGGGCGTTAAGACCGAAGCGCGCATAAGCTTCCTGCTGCTGCGGCTCTAGCGCGCGATCGTTCGGAAGGAAAATACGCGACGGACAAGATTCCATGATTGCGGGCGCGATCTTGCTCGTCGCAATGTCCGCAAGACTTTGGGTCGCGAAGATGACCGAGACGTTCTTCTTGCGGAGCGTTTTCAGCCATTCGCGAATGCGGCCGGCGAACACCGGATCATCCAGAAACACCCAAGCCTCGTCGAGAATGAGCTGGGTCGGACGGCCGTCAAAGCGCGCCTCCAAGCGATGAAAGAGATAGGTGAGAACCGGAAGCGCTAACGCCGGCTGGTGCATCAACGCTTCCATTTCAAAGCATTGCCAATCGCCTGTCTCAAGCGTTTCGTCGTCGGCGTCGAGCAAAGCGCCATGCGCGCCGTCGAGCGTGAAGGGCTGAAGCGCTTGGCGGACGTCGCTCGATTGCAGAAGCGCAGACAGGCCGGTGAGCGTTCGTTCGCTTAACGGTGCCGAGGCGAGCGCTTCTAACGCCGACCAAAGCGCCTGTTTCACCTCCGGCGTCGCCTCAACGCCTTCATGGCGGACAAGTCCGCAAAGCCAATCGAGCGCCCAGGCGCGGGTCGCCGCCTCGTCGATCTTCGCCAGGGGTTGAAAGCACAAACCGCTTGTCCCCCCGAGATCGAAATAGTCCCCGCCGATACCAAGCGTCGCGGGCTTCGCCGACGCGCCTTTGTCGAATAGGAAAGTCTGGGCGTTCGCATACCGGCGGAATTGCAGGGCAAAGAGCGATAGCAAGACTGATTTACCCGCCCCTGTCGGCCCGACGATAAGCGTATGCCCGACATCGCCCTGATGGGGGACCAATCGAAACGGCGTGTGCGACGAGGTCTTGGCGTAAAGGAGCGGCGGACCGTCCAAATGCGCATTCTTCTGCGGTCCCGCCCAAACCGCCGACAAAGGCGTCATATGGGCGAGGTTGAGCGTGTGGATGATGGGCTGGCGCACATTGGCGTAAGCGTGACCGGGCAGCCCGCCGAGCCAAGCATCGACGGCGTTGACGCTCTCCTTGATCGTCACATAGCCGCGCCCATTGATGACGCGTTCAATTGCGGCGAGCTGCGCGTCAGCGATGTGCGCATCGGCGTGGCAAGCAACGACACTCGTCGTCGCAAACCCGAAAGCGACATGGTCTCCGCCGAGCGCCTGAAGCGCGTCGTCCGCATCCGCCGCCTTATTGTCGGCGTCCGCATCGACGAGCGCAGTCCCCTCCTGCGTCATCGCTTCTTTCAAGACGGCGAGGACGGATTTACGCTTGGCGAACCATTGCCGGCGATAGCGCGTCAGCGTTCTGACTGCTTCCGCCTTATCCATCGGCAGGAACCGCGTGCACCAGCGATAAGAAAACCCAAGGCTGTTGAGCTCGTCGAGCAGCCCCGGTTCGGTCCCATTCGGAAAGCCTTGGATGGAAAGGACGCGCAAATTCGACCCGCCCAATATGGGCTCCAATCCGCCGACAAGATCAGCGCCGCCCAGAACGGCGTCGAGATATGCGGGAAATTCGGGGGCGCGCACGATATGGGGTTTCGGCGACACGCAGCTTTGCAGATAGGTTAGCGTTTCGTCGTCGTCCAAAAACCGCGCGCTCGGCAGAAGATTCGCCAGCAAGTCCAGGCTTCGATCCGTCGTTTCGAGGAAGACTGCGAGTTGGTCAGCGCCCGCGGGATGCTCTCCATCCTCGGCGCGTTCCAAGAGCATGTCTTCGAGCGTGTGGACCGCATCGGCCGGCGGCAGATAGGAGAAGGTGAGATAATAGGCGCTCTCGAACAGCGCGTCGGCGTCTTCGAACACGCCGCGCCTTTCTTCATCGATCAGCCAAGCGACGGGTTCGCGCCAAGCGCTGTGAGGGTAATCAGGCGCCGGATGACGCGCCGCCTCGAAAAAGAGCGCCCATCCCGAACCGAAGCGGCGCAGCACGTTATTGACGCGCGCGCAAAGCGAGACGAGTTCGTCGCGCGTCGAACTTTCGAGATCCGGTCCGCGATAGGCCGCCGTCCGCTGAAAGCTTCCATCCTTGTTGAGCACGACGCCCGGCGCGACCAAGGCCGCCCATGGCAGATAGTCGGCGAGCCGCGTCGGCCGCTTTTGATATTCAGCGAGGCGCATCATGATAGATACGCCTTGTGCCGGACATGTCGGATCAGAACGTCCAAGAATTGCGGATCGCGCTTGGTCATAAAGACGCACGCGCCATGGGCGATAATCCAGTAGACAACGCCAACCGCCCAAAGCTGGAGTCCTAACCCTAAAGCCGCCGCGATTGTTCCATTTAAGATGGCGGCGTTCCTTGGCGCGCCGCCGAGCAGAATCGGTTCGGTGAGCGCCCGGTGGACGGGGATGACAAAGCCTTCGGGCGTCATAGCGTCGCGCCACCGCCGAAGGAGAAGAAGGATAAAAAGAAGCTGGTCGCTGTGAAGGCGATCGACAGGCCCAACACGATCTGGATCAGCTTGCGGAAACCGCCGCCGCTATCGCCGAACGCCAGCGTGAGGCCGGTTATGATGATCGCCAACGTCCCGATGATCTTGGCGACCGGCCCTTCGACCGATTGCAGGATTTGATCGAGCGGCCCTTCCCAGGGCATGCCGGATCCTGCGGCGTAGGCTGGCGCGACGATCATTGCAGCCATGCCTGCCAGCACGACGGCGCGCGCGACATGAGATGATTTCATCATGCGGTGTCTCCATTGAGTTGGATGAGCTTGGGGCCTTGGGGCGCAAAATCGCTGAGGACGTAATCCTCACCGTCATGCCCCCTCAATTGGGCGATGGTTTCGACTTTCCGGGCGGCGTTGCGCCCCGAAATGAAGACGACCAAATCGACGGCCTCGGCGATGAGAACGTCGGGGATACGAAGGCTCTTTTCGCCGATCAGCTGTTCCAAACGGTGAAGGCCGCCGAGCGCCGAATTGGCGTGGATGGTCGCAATCCCGCCGGGATGGCCGGTGTTCCAAGCCTTAAGAAGATCAAGCGCTTCGGGCCCGCGCACTTCGCCGATAATGATGCGGTCGGGCCGCAAACGAAGCGTTGACCGGACAAGATCCGACAGGCTGACGGACCCGGCCTGCGTTCGCAGCGCTACGTGGTCGGGCGCAGCGCATTGCAGTTCGCGCGTATCCTCCAGGATGACGACGCGATCGCCCAGATCGGCGATCTCGTGCAAGAGCGCATTGGCGAGCGTCGTCTTTCCGGAACTTGTTCCACCGACGATCATGATGTTGAGCTTGGATTGCACCGCTTGGCGAAGCGCGAGCGCGCCCGCGCGGGACAAAATCCCGGCGTCCACATAATCGTCCAGTGTGAACACCCGCGCGGCGGCCTTGCGAATAGAAAAGCAAGGACGCTGTGAAACAGGCGGCAAGACGCCTTCAAAGCGTTCTCCGCCGCCGGGCAATTCCGCACTGACAATGGGCTGAGACGAATTTGCTTCGCGTCCCAAATGGCTTGCGACCAAGCGGACGACCCGTTCGGCCTGTTCGGCGCTCAAGCCGCTAGACGCTTGCGTTCGGCCTTCGCCGTGGCGCTCGATCCAGAGCCGGCCGTCGGGATTGACCATGATCTCAATGACCGACGGATCGGTGAGCGCATTAGCGATGAGCGGCCCCATCGCCGTTTTCAGCATGGAGAGCGTGCGCAGCGTCGTCTCGCGATTATGCATCGGCCGCCTCCTTCTGCGCGCTCGGCGCCGGCTCATGGAGCCGGGCGAGTTCTTCGGCCGTGAAGAAGGCGCTCTCATCGACGATGAGATCGTCGACAACATCGAAGAGGATGCGTTCCCCGTCGGCGAGGACGGTCCGCAGGCTTTTGAGGTATTTTTCGTAACGGTCGGCGCCTTGGGCTTGGGCCGCGGCTTTATCCGCCTCGCTCACAGGCGGAATGACCGTCAGAAAATACCGCATGAAGAGCGCGAACGCCTCGGCGTAAATGATCTGGTTGCGCTTCAAACCCTCCATCTGACGTGTCATGCGATCGAGGCGCCGGATCAGCGCGCCGTCCCGTTTGTCGTCATGTTCATGACTGAAAAAGGCGGCCAGCGCTTTGTCGACAATCTCACTTTCGCCGCGGCCGGGCAGTTCGGCGAGCGCTTTAAGCCGAACATGGTTGTCGGGCGAAATGTAAGGACGGATGCGGGGGTTGGTCGACGGCATGGCTCAAAAATCCAATAGGTCGCGGTCGGGCGCGGCGCGCTCGACGCCATAGGCGCGGCGGATCGTGTCGGCTTTCGCGAGATCGGCGGCGCGCTTTGCGGCTGTTTCTGGGTCGTCGCTTTCAATGTCCGGCGTCGGCGCGTCGTCTTCGCTCTCGTGCGTGCGCGGTTCGACTTGAAGTTCGGGCTTGAGCTCCTTGCCGCCCTCCTCCGCGTCGTCGGCGACCGGCGCGGCGTTGAACGCCAGGCCATCGTCGACATCGCAAACGGCGCCGGCCCAATCATTCGGCCGAGGCGCCGGCGCACAGGGGATCGCTCCATCTGCGTCCTGCAACACCGGCGGCCCCGAGACGCGCGACGTGAAATTCTGATCTTCGAAATAGCGAAGCTTCTTGGCGCGGATCGGCGGCGCGCCCGAAACAAGCACGAGCTCGTCTTCGGCAGGCAATTGCATCACTTCGCCCGGCGTCAATAGCTGGCGTGCGGTTTCCTGGCGCGAGACCATGACATGCGACAGCCAGGGCGCCAGGCGATGGCCCGCGTAATTGCGCATGGCGCGCATTTGCGTTGCCGTCCCGAGCGCGTCGGATATGCGTTTGGCCGTGCGCTCGTCATTTGTGGCGAACGCGACCCGGACATGACAATTGTCCAGGATCGAGTTGTTCGGCCCATAGGCCTTTTCGATCTGATTAAGCGATTGCGCGATCAGAAAGGCGCGCAAGCCGTATCCCGCCATGAAGGCGAGCGCGCTTTCAAAGAAATCGAGCCGCCCTAGTGCCGGAAACTCGTCTAGCATTAGCAGAACTCGGCGGCGCGGACCGTCGACACCGTCGTCGAGCGTCTCCGTCAGACGGCGCCCGATCTGATTGAGGATTAGCCGTACCAACGGTTTTGTCCGCGAAATATCCGACGGCGGCACAACAAGATAAAGAGACAACGGTTTCTCACCACCGACCAGGTCCTCGATCCGCCAATCGCTAGCGGATGTGGCCGCCGCGACCGTCGGATCGCGATAAAGTCCCAAAAAGCTCATGGCGGTCGACAGGACCCCGGAGCGTTCATTTTCAGATTTATTGAGGAGTTCGCGTGCGGCCTGCGCAACGACCGGATGAACTTCGGCGGCGCGCTCGTCGCCAAGGTGATTGGTGTTCATCATCACCCAAAGCGTCTGTTCGAAACTGCGCGACGGGTCGGACAAGAAAGACGCCACGCGCGCGAGTGTTTTTTCGTCTTCCGCATAGAGAATGTGCAGGATTGCGCCGACGAGCAGCGAATGACTTGTCTTTTCCCAATGGTTGCACTGCTCCAGGGCGCCTTCGGGATCGACCAATATGTCGGCGATATTCTGGACGTCACGGACTTCGTTCAGGCCTTTCCGAACCTCCAGAAGCGGATTGTATCTGGCGCTGCTTGGATCTGTCGGATTGAAAAACAGGCAATGGGAGAAACGCGCGCGCCAGCCGGCCGTCAGCGTCCAATTTTCGCCTTTGATGTCGTGGATGACGGCGCTCTCGCGCCAGCTCAAAAGCGTTGGAACGACCAAGCCGACGCCCTTCCCGGAACGCGTCGGCGCAAACGCCATCACGTGTTCCGGCCCGTCATGGCGGAGATAGGCGTCTCTCAAGCGGCCGAGAAAGACGCCGGCGGGCTTAAAGAGGCCGGCTGACGCGATGTCGCGCGCCGTCGCCCATCGCGACGAGCCATAAGTAGTGAGACGCTTGGCTTGTCGACCGCGCCAAACGGATCCGATGGCCGCGACGAACGCTCCGAGAAATCCGCTCCCGGCGGCGATGTAGCCGCCTTTGGAAAAGACGTCCGGCGCGTAGGCGTCGAACGCGTACCACCATTCAAAGAAGCGCCAGGGGTAGTAGATCGGCGTTTCGCCGGCGGTAAACCATGCCGGGCCCAGGCGAGCGTCGTAAGCGAATTGTCCCGCCGTCCATTGGGTCGCAAACCATACGCCGGCGATGATCGTCGCAAAGACGAGGATGATCTGACCGACAAGAATGGATTGCGGCGACATGCCTAGGCGCTCCTTAAATCTAACGAGCGCAAGCGTGCGGGTGAGAGGCGGCGCCGGCCAGATCAAGAAGCGGGTCAAAATTGTTTTAATTCAGGTAATTCGAGACCAGTCCAGTCGCGTCATAGCCCTTTGGGTGACGTTGAGGGACATCGAACAACGGAACAGGCGTCTGAGACGATGCCTCGGCGCCGGCCGTGATTAATCGCGGAGCGGACACAGCGCGGCCCTCCCGCACGCGCGCTCCCGCCGTTCACGACCGTCCCGTGTGGACGATATCTGCTATCGGTGTTTAGTCTCCCAATGCAATGGACTGGCGTGCATTTCGGACTTGGGGGAGATTGGATGCCCGACAACGACGATACACGGCGGATCAGTGTCTTTATCTCGTACAGCCGAGCGGACAGCGCCTTCACGGACAGCTTGCGAACTTCTCTAATCAGCCGTGGTTATGATGCTTGGATCGATAGGGAGGACATTGGCGCCGGTGAAGCGTGGAGGACGCGGCTGGAGAACCTGATCCTCAGGGCTGACGTCGTCGTTTTTGTTGTAACAGACGCCTCTCTCTCCTCGGAGCATTGTGGATGGGAGGTTGAGAGAGCAACGTCGCTCGGCAAGCGGTTGCTTCCTGTTGCGCACGGCAAGCGGAAGCTTGTGGCTCCATCGCTACTCGGGCAACTGAATTGGGTCTTCTCAGACGACCCGCTCAACGGTCATAGCCACCCGCCAATGATGAGCGAGATGGCGCTAAAGAAGCTTTGCGGAGCTATCGACACCGATATCAAGTGGGTGCGCGCGCATTCCGATCTCACCGCTCGTGCAGCAGAATGGGATCGCGCGAGTCGCGAGGACGGCCTGCTCTTGCCAGACCTACTCGTCGATGACGCGGACGCGGTCATAAAAACGGTGCCGGGCGCAGCAGCGCCCCTGACTGAAACACTTATGGCCTTCGTCGCGGAAAGTCGGTTGCGCGCGCAAGTGGACCAAGCCCGGCGAATTGCTGGCGAGGCTCAGCTCGATATGCAGCGCGGACGATACGCCGACGCGTTGAGGCGGATGCGCGAGTTCGGCGAAGCGCGTGGCTATGAGGCGCTCACGTGGGCGCCACAGCTGACAGCGGCGGCCTCTCAGGCGCTTTCGACCCTTGGATTGCCGTTTGATCAATTTAAGGCAGCCGCCAGCGACGGCGCGAAACTCGGTATCGTCGAGAGCGCGGACCTCATCGTCACGGCAGCTGATTCTACACTCACCTTTCGCAGTTCTGTAGATTTATCACTACGTGAATTTGTTACGTTCGACCGGCCAATCGCAGCGTTTGACTTAGCTGGTGAGTCTATGAACGTGTTGATCACGTTTGAGGACGGCGCCGTGTTTGTGTGGGATGCACAGTCCAAGCAAACGGGCACACATGTTATCACCAAACCGATCATCACCCAGGTCGCCAAGTTTACGTCTGGCGGATCGACGGTGCTGACGATGGAATTGATCAATCATGGGAGGGTTTGGGATACCAAGACTGGACAACGGATCGCGCACGCGGAAGCTGGCTTTACGTCGTTTGTTGACGCCTATTTCGATGAAGTAGCCCGTCGGATCGTTGCGATGTCGGGCTTTGGCGTGCTTCGTCAATGGCGAGAAGGCGAGACTCAAGAAATCTCGAGGGCTGGAAGCGATCGCTCAGTAAAAATTAGGCCATGGTATCAAAACCCGGAGGTGAGGGCTGCGCGCTTTGATCCTTCTGGCCGATTTGTTTTCGTTGAAGGTTATAGACCTCATGCACACGCACTTGTGCCGCGTTCACTGTATCATCTGAAGAGAGGTGCGGATCGGCACGAATTGGAGTGGCTTGTTGATTTGCCGTCTGAGGCTGTTGAGGGCCGCGCGTTTACGTTTTCGGCAGACGGAAATTATCTCGCCCTGCAGCGCGGCGATCAAAGCATTGCCGTCGTCCAAACGTCTGATGGCACGCTCGCTGCCACAGTCCCTTCAGGATTGGAATATCAACAGATCGCTCTTAGAAGCAACGGATCTGTTTTGGTCGGTTTGACGGCGGCAGGCTCGATTGATGTTTGGCGTCGCGACACCTTGGATCCGAAGGGGTATCAACCAGTCTCACTTGGGCAAGCTCGCGCCACCGCTGGACGGCGCAGCGTGATGCGGCAGGGACTCTGGTGCCAAGGCGGTGGTGTCACGTCTTTGGATTTCAGCGAAGACGGCCAAACGTTGGTCGCAGCATTTCGAAATGGTTCTGTCGGCGCAACGTCCTCCAAAGGATGTGGTCGCACTGTAGAGTCAGGAATTGATGCCGTTGCAACTCACATAACAATTTCTCCCGGAAGCGAGGCGGCGCTTGTTTGTTTTGGCAAAGGCTCACTTGGCGTCTTGGATTTGTCGCGGTACGCATGGCGCTTCACGCGTGCTTTAGGCGACGCTGTCCAGTGGTGCGGTGCTTGGCTTGAACGGGGACGCGCGGTGGTGGTCGTCTCGGGCTACAGCGTCGTGAGCGTTGTAGACGCGCGAAACGGAGAAAGGATCGCAACGCTAGACCTTCGTGCAGGGAGCCTCCTCGCTGTCGTGGCAATGAACGAAACCGAATTTTTGGTTACCAGTGATACTGGCCAAGCTTTTGATGTCCGCTTGGATGGGCGGTCGCTGAACGTTTCTAGTCGGACGGTAATTGCAGATGTTGCGCTTACGTCGCTAGCCGTATCGGCCGACGGGATAACATGCGTCGGTGGTTGCTCCGATGGCGCTGTAGTCACGTGGAATCGCGATGAAAAAGTCATCGAAAGAAGATTAGTCATTTCCAGCCACGCAATCACCAGTGTTTGTATCGCGGCAGGAGACAATCGTGTCGCTGCCGCGACGCGCGGGGGTGAAGTGGGCGTGTTTGACCCGCTAGACGCCAAGACCTTGTTTTGGAGCGTCGAGCATGATCGACCGGTATGGAGCGCCAGATTTTTGACCGATGGCGCAACGCTTGGCTTAGCGTTGGAAGATGGGTCTATTCGTCTTCTTGACGTAAGCCACACGGTCGCGCTTGGGCGAAACTACTGCGCAGCCTTTGAGCAGTTGAGTAAATCGCCAGATCGCGCATCTGACAACGGCCTTCCGCCGCTCGCCACGCTGCCTTCATTCTTCAGCGCTTGGGATGGCGTTCCTCCGGGTCCGTCTTCTCGATTAATCTCGCCCTCGGACTTCGCGACGCCGCCAGACCTAGACGAGAGGCCCCGATGACCGCGAGGGGCCAATGGCCGTCAGTAAACGCTATACGCGAGCATCTCAAAATGCCGAAACCGGACAGTCGTTGAAAGACATCGAATGGCGGGATTATGATCTATAGCTGTCACTAGTACTGCTTCAGGCCGATAGTGTTGAAAAAACCGGCTGCCGAGGCGGTTTCTCCGCGCCTCTGATTTCGGCTGATCGGCTCCCCATGCCTCAGGCGGGTTCTGGGATGACGCTGCGGATAGACAGCTTCCCAAGTTTTCAGAGGTTTTGGGCGGTTGCGGCGAGGAAGAACTCGTCCTTGGCACCGTTTGGTCCGCTAAGGCGCAAACGATCGAACTTTTGGATGCGTTTAAGGTGGGCGAACGGCATCTCCACTTTATTCCGCTCCCGCGTAGAGACCAGGTAGGCGTCAGACGCCGTGTTCCGTCCGGCGATGTCGCGAGCATCTTTGTGCAACGAGCGCAGGACGCGGCGCACCGGCAGGTCCGAGCGGTATTTCGACTTGAGAGCGCAGGCGTCGCAGTCAGACTTTTTCAAAACAATCGGCGGCATTGCAGACTGAGCCAGAAGCCAAAACGCACCCAAAAAAATCTTGACCCGCTTCGCGAGTTCTAGCCCCGCCGCTTGCGCGGCTAAGCCATAAGGAAAAGAGGGTTAAAGCGTCCTGGCCACACGGAAACCGACATAGTCGAGTCGGTTCGCGGTGGTGCTCCTGAGGCGGTCCGCCGAGCGAAGGAGCTGCGGATCGTTGCCCCAGGAACCACCGCGGAGAACACGACGCGAACATCCGCCGCGCGTCCAAGCTGAGCCGTTCGATGGCGCGCCAGAATAGCTGTCATTCCAGCAATCCTCCACCCATTCCCAAACATTGCCGTGCATATCGTAAAGACCAAAGGCGTTCGGAGCCGAAAACCCAACGGGCCGCGTTCCCCCGCCTTCGCATCGACTAAACACCGCCCCGTTCGGCGCGCCGCGTTCGCAAACCGGATCCTCGTCTCCCCAGCTGAAACGCGTCGAGACGGCTTCTGTGGTCGTCACCCCGCGAGCCGCATACTCCCATTCCGCTTCAGACAGCAGACGATACGTCTTGCCCGTTTTGCGCGACAGCCAGCGCACATAGGCCTGCGCATCGTTCCAATCCACATTGATCACAGGACGCGACCCGCGCCCCCAGCCTTCATCCCCGTCTGCGCCGACCGGACCGGCGTCATCGCACGCGCCGTCGGCGACGCACGCCTCCCATTCCGCCCAGGTCACTTCATACTTGCCGACCGCAAACTGATAATCGATCCGAACCGTCCGAACCGGGCCTTCATCATCGTCGCGCGCGGCCTCAGACGCCGGCGAACCCATCAGGAACCGACCCGACGGAATCACGACCATCTCGGGTGTCGCGATCTCCGGCGCGCCCTCAATCACATCGCGAAACTCGAAACCCGGCTGGAAATCGTCCTCCAACATCGTAGGACCGGGCAGCCAAAGCTCGAAATGATTGTCTCGGATGTCCTCGGAGTCCTCATAGCCGGACACGTAGACAAAGGCGGCACCGCCGGCGTCGAGATCCGGCAGCGCGTTGTACGTTTCACGCGCCAGCCCCTCTTCCGAGCGCCGGAAATAGCGAAACTCCCCCCGGTCCGGCATGCTCGCGCTACGCACCTCAAACTCCGGCACGTCTACGTCGAGCGGCGACAACGCCTCGCGAACACGTAACGCGTCTTCGCGCTGCGCCTCTGAAGCGATCTGGATATAGAGGCGAGGTGGGAGCGCCGAGGGGATGGCGGCCGGCTCGGGCGTTTGCACCTCGCAGCCAGCGAAACAAAATTCGCTCGCTAAACGGTCCGATATCCATGGCACTTGTTCGCCTGATGTCGCAGCCGTCACCTTGCGGCGAACCTCGGCAAACGCATCCTGCACAGATAACCCCGGAATAAGCAAGGTCTCCGCCAACGTCGAGGTGTAAGGACTGTTATTGTCCCTCGCATCCAAACTGTCGAGCGCTATCCCTCCTGGTTCGACCGCAAAGGCGATGAAGGTGTTTGTCGGCGCGTTCGCGGGAGCAAAACCTTGGCCGATTGATCCGCGTTGGCCAGAAAATGGATCGTTTCGGCAGGTATCCAGTACGAAAAGGCTAGCCGCTGGCCCGACCGTATCGATTTCACTTATTACATCATTGAGAAGTAGTGAATCGCTTCGGACGGTGGCTGGCTCGTGCGCACTCAAGTCAGTTGGAATCAAATAGTTTTGACCGTCTATCTCAACGCCTTGTCCCCCAAAATAAACAAAACTCACAGAATTACGCCCGGCGGCCGCGACATTCTGAGCATGTTGACGCACCGCTTGAAGCATTTCGTTGCGCGACGCGTTTTGTAGCCGGGATACTTCGAAACCTAAACTTTCCAACGACTCAGAAATGAGGCGCGCATCGTTCAAGGGATTCTTCAGGTCTGGTAATTGCTCGTACTCGGCGTTTCCAATTACAAGCGCGAGCCGCCTGCCCGAGGGCGTGGCGGGCCCAACAAATGGTGAGATCTCAGAAGATGTCGTGTAGAGAGGCGCCGGCCCGAGCGCCATGGCGTTGGCGCGGCCTACAAATTCGAACGAAGCGCCGCTGTCGACCAAATTTGCTTCCCATATCTCGCCATCGATCAGACCAGCGCGAAGTGTCATCGTGTCCGGATCGAAACTGAGCTGACGCGACGGCGCGAGAGACCCGCTGGCGCCAATCAGCTGAACGGCGAGACCGTCGCTTGTGGGCGTCACCAAACGAATACGGCCGTCCAGTGTCGCTAAGGCCGCTCGGCCTCCACTCACAGCAATAAGTGCTTGTGGCGGGCCGCTCTGCTCCGCGTCGTTCCAAGCTCGGCCTGCGGTGATAACGCGAACACCGACTTCCGCTGTCTCTATCGCCGTCCAGAGTTGCGCGTTGGGGCCGAACGCGAGTTGGGCCGGCGCGCCGTCGCTACGCGCCCGACCGGAATTTTCCGACGGATCAACGACGGGCGCGACGGCGTCGCGATACGGCGTCGCCTCAAAGACTCGTCCGTCTGCATCTGCGAAAGCGATGACGGCTTCACCTTCGCCGCCAACCGCCAACGCCGTGAACGGCGCGCGCGCGTCGCTCAATTGCGTCGGGTCGGCGCGGTAAGGCGCGGCGGCGTTGGCATGCGAAACGACAAGCCGCCCGGCGATGTCGACCGCTGCGAGCGTCTCGCCGTCCGGCGATATTGCGGTCAGAGCGGGTCGGAAAACCGTCTCATCCATAGCGAGGTCTGATCGCGACGAGGTCAAGGACACATGCCAATAGGCCGCCAATGACGCTACAACGGGAACAAGTGCGGCGAGGGCGCGTGCGACAATCGCGAATAGTGCGGGCTTTGCGCTGCGGCCGGCGCTCGCCGCCCGGATCGTCTGCATATCCGGCGCGAACTGCGCAGCCAGCCAGCCCAACAAAAATACGGCGAGACAACCGCCGAGCCAAAGCATCGCCGACGCGTCCAATTGGTCTGGGTCAACAAGTGGCGAGCGCGAAAACTCGGCTAGGCCGGGAACATTTCCGGCGAGCGCTGTTATCGCCAAAGCGAACGCGCCCAGCCCCGCAGCTTTGATCGACAACTCGGCCCAATCAGGCAGCGATGCAGCGACGTAGATGCGAAGGCCAAAGCGCGTGCAGATCGAACGTGAGACCCAAAGCCCGCCGACGAGAAGACCAAATTGAGCGATATACGCGCCCCAGATCCAAAATGACGTGGTATTCGACGTCGCGACTATAGACAGCGGATCTACACCTGATCGAGCGCTGACGTACGCCGCCGCGAGCGGGCCCAGCGTCGCCAAGAACAAAGCCAAAGCGCCAGGCGCGGCGCGCTCGAACGCGGCGCCGAGACGAGCCGCCGCAATGTCGGGCTTCCAGAATGCAAAGACCAGCAGCCCCCCGACGCCCAAAAGCCATAGCGGCGCATAAGCACCGGTCACAACAGCGCCGTCTGCGGCGCGCGGGGTAACGACAAACGCGGTCAATGAGAAGGCTAGCGCTGCTGCGCCCGCAACGCCTTCGGGCCCGCCTATCCGATCCCAAAACCCGCGATCGAACAATTCAGCGAACCGTGAGAACCGCGCCAACGCAAAATCCTCTCGTTGGCCGGAGGCGAGAAAGTCGAGCAGGACTTCGTCGTCTAGCAAACGGTCAGTTCGTGTTGTGTCTTTAGGCTTATCGCGACGGATACTGAGTTCGATCGCGTCGACTTCGTGTTTGTTCTTAGGTCGCGCATTTTCAAGCAGCTCGTCCAGAACGGCCTTGATCTCCTCGCGCCGCTCGGGCGACAGCTTGCTAATTAAAGTGCGTCTGAGCCAGTTGGGCATGCGGCCCGACCGCAGCCAAGGCAACTGCGTGATCGCGGCCAGCCGACGTTCATCATAAAGCGGATTAGTGGCAAAGTCCTCTCCCGGCGCACGGGGCAGCTTGACTCCCAGAAGCAGCGTCAAATCCCATTGAACATTCGGATAAACCGCTAATGACGCGAACCAATCGAACGCCGACGGATCTAGATAATTGCGCAATTCACGTAGAAGATCGGCTATTGTTGCTTGGTCGGGCGGCGCGTTGAACAAAAAGCGCTGCGAGCGATTGCGAAACAAGTCCGGCAGCGGGCGCGCCAAGCCGTCTCCGCTCGGGTTGGGTTCGGTCCCAGCTTCAGCGCCTTCTAACCCGAGCAGTTCGGCGAGCGTGAGCAGACCCTCAGGCGTCGCACGCCCGATGGGCATCTCTAGCGCTTTGGCCAGCGCGTAATCCTCTTTGCTCCACTCCGCGAGAGGAATAGGCGTCAGCAGCGCGCGCCGCTCCCAATAGAAAAGCTTCTGCGCTGGGGGACGAAGAGACAAATCCACGGCATCAAGAAAGCCTCCGCCCGTCCCGAGAATGATCAATCGATGGTCCGGATAGCGCGACTGGGCTTGTTCAATTGTGATGCGGTTCGCGCCGTCCTCACTCTCCAACTCGCCAGGATCGGTCTGATAGTAAAAGACGTCTAAATCGACGATGTCCTCTAGACGCTCGGCCATCCGCCTCAACCGGCGCGCCTCCTGGTCGCCGGCGGCGTTCGCTTCAATCAGCACCAGATATTCGGGACGCAGACGCGCATCCTTAAAAACCGGCGCGATAATCTCGCCGCCTTCCGCAAGCGTCGCCGAGACCGTCGCAGGAATGTCGATTGCGGCGCTGGCGCGGGGCGTTCGCGTGAGCAATTGCTGCGCGGCGCGCTGGAAGAGACCCGCTTGATAGGCGACGTTCCGGCCGGCCTCGCTGACGAATTTGGTATGAAGCGGCGGGACGCGCGGCGCGCGGCGGCGAAGATAGGCGCGCTTCAAAGCGAGCGACGACGCCACCCAAAACGCGAACGCCAGCGGTATCAAAACAGAAAGAGGCCACAGCCAGGCCGGCGCGGGCGAAGCGGCCGGACGCGCCGGCGGCTTAAGGTTCAGCCACGGCGGATCGCCATATCGCGCCGCATCCAAGCCGGCGATCGCGGCGGCGCGCAGCACGTCGGAGGCCGGACCAAAACCGATGTTTTGATCTATGCTGGGCGCATCGGACGCGGCTGCTTCATCGAGGGCGAAAACGGCGTCAAAGAGCGCGGCGCGATCCGTCGGCGGGGCGTCTAGGGCGCGCAGCTTTTCGGCGATCCGATCTACGCGCGAGGGTTGGACGTCCTCCAGAGATTTGGCAGCGTCGGCGCGAAGTTGGGACAAGGACGTCTCTCGACCCGGCTGCTCCATCCGCGACAGCGCATGGGCCAGGCGCGCCCAGAGCGCGCCATTGTTCGCAAAAATCGATAACGGCGCCCCGCCCGGCAAGCCGGTAAGGTCGCTCAGCCGGCGCGCATAGGCGTCGGCGCTCCACTCCGCGTCTAAAGAGGCCCCCGGGTCGCTCCAAGAGCTTATCCTTCCATCTTCACTCCAAGTCAGAATGCGGCTTTCGTCCTTTGAGAGCGCTGCGCCAGATACCCTGCCCTTATGTACCATTGGCCGTCCGATCTGATCGCCTGTGTTGGCGTCCCAAAGCCGCACGGTGGCGTCGTCGCTCCATGAGAGGATGCGTGTCTCATCTTTTGAAAACGCCGCGCCCAGGACGACGTGCTCGTGTTGCAGGGACGGTCCGATCTGGTCTCCGGTCTGCGCGTCCCAGAGCCTGACGGTGGCGTCCCGGCTCCATGAGAGGATGCGCGTCTCATCCTTTGAGAACGCCGCGCCATAGACGTCGCGTCCATGTCCCATAAGTGTCCCGATCTGGTTTCCGGTCTGTGCGTTCCAAAGCCTGACAGTGGCGTCGTCGCTCCATGAGAGGATGCGTGTTTCATCATTTGAGAACGCCGCGCCCCCGACGGCGTCCTCATGCTGCATGGACGGTCCGATCTGGTCTCCGGTCTGTGCGTCCCAGAGCCTGACGGTGTTGTCCACACTCCATGAGAGGATGCGTGTGTCATCCTTTGAGAACACCGCGCCCCGGACGATGAAGTTATGTTGCATGGACGGCCCGATCTGGTCTCCGGTCTGCGCGTCCCAGAGTCTGACGGTGTTGTCCGAGCTCCATGAGAGGATGCGTGTTTCATCATTTGAGAACGCCGCGCCACTTAATACGCCGCCGGCTAAAATAGTCGTTTGAGACGATAGCGCGACGCCTCCACCATCCGCCGGCGTCGCGTTTCGCAACGACCTGGAGTCGTCGATCAGCTCCTTGGCGACTTCCTCCAGCGTGGGAGCAAGGCCGTACCTGTAGACGTCGCCATCGATTGCCGTTGCGGCATCGCGAATGCGGTTGAGAAAATCATTCGCCGTTTGGTCCGCCAATGGCGCGGCTCTCCTCTCAGTCGCGACCGGCGCATCGCCATCCGTCTGAATTGGCTCGATTTTGGCGACGCCGCTTGGGCCGTCCTCGACGACGACCACGTCGGCCTCATTCTGAGTTCGATGATAGACAACGCTTGCCAATCCGCTGAGCATGATCGTGGCCGCGATACCCAGCACGATCCGCCGCCAAGGCCAACCCTTTAAGGGTGGGTCCGGCTCATCGGGCGGGTTAATAGGCTGAGGTTCGTAATTTGTGTCGAACACATGGAAGAAAACTGCCCGATCATTTTGCGTTCGGGCGAGAACGGGCGCCAGCATCGGGCGAAGCCGCCACATCGCCTCAGATGCGCGGGCGGGCGGCGCGCGCGTTCCGCCAAGCCATTGAAACGCGATGGCGTAAGCCGCCGACCGCTCACGCGGCCCCACCAAAAGCCCCGCCTCGTCTAGGCGATCAAAAAGCCGCTCCAGCTCGTCGCCCAAAAGGCGCGCGACCTCTTCGTCCTCGAACTCTGCTGCTGATGCTCCATCGGCCATGGCGCAAATCCCGCCCTACCCCGTTCAGCCGGCTTTCCAATTATCGACAAAAGCGATCGCCTCTTCCCGATCGCGCGAATTCTTCACGAGCGTGGAGATTGTCTGCTTCACCAGATCCGGCTGGGTCTTAAGGGACTTACCCCCAGCAACGCCGCGATGAAGCAGCAAATGCAGCCAATTCAGCAATTCGGCCGTCGACGGCTCTTTGGCCAGCTTGGTCAGCCCTTTGTCGTGGCGCAGCGAATAAAAGAGATCCAGCGCATCCGCGAGCATGGGGTCGCCGGCGTCCACGCCTTTCACGCGCGCCGCTACGATTTTCGCCATCTGATCGCCTTCCGGGAAGGGAATGTCATAGTAAACGCAGCGGCGTAGGAACGGATCGGGCAATCCCTTTTCGGAGTTCGACGTTAGGATGACGATGGGCCGAAATTCCGGCGACACGCCTTGCTCGCTTTCGTCTTCACCTCGTTCGGCGGCGTCCGCTCCGGGGGACCCGATATTTTGAAGCTCCGGCACTCGGAAGTGCAGACGGTCTATTTCGTTGAGCAAGTCATTGGGAAAATCCCGCGGCGCTTTGTCGATCTCGTCGATGAGTACGACCGCGCGACGCGGTCGCCCTGGATGCGTGTGGTTGGGCGATCCCGCTGGAGGCAATAGCTTTTCGACGGCGGGATGGTTTGAGGGAAACGCCTCTAATATGGCGCGGCCCAACGCTTGGTAGCGAATGAACTGACGCGGATCGGCCGCCTCCTTAATCTTGAACGCGGTTAGCGCGTCATAGGTGTAGAACAAATCCTTCGCGGCGCTCGTCGACTTGGTTTCAAATTTGTGAACCGGGCATTGAAGGTCATGCGCTACGGCGTAAGCGAGTTGGGTCTTGCCGGTCCCGGGATCGCCGGTGAGCAAGAGCGGCATGCCGAGCGCCAAGGCGACATTGACGGCGTGAGACAAATCCTCATGGGGGATATAGTCGGCGGACGCTTCCGCTTTTCTGCGATCATAAGGGCGCGCCTCTTCCGCTCGCGGCGCGGGCTCCTGCTCATACCCCGCAATGCCTCGCTTGAAATAGGGATAAGCGGCGCGTTGTTCGGTCATCATTGTGTCCCCTATATCGTCCCATCACGAACGAGTGCGTCCATACGCCTTTTAAATGTCAGCATAGCGATGCGCTTCAGCCGCTTGCGGCCCTGCGCGAAGGCGCCGTCAATTGCCGACCGCAACTCGTCCCATTGCTTGCTCGATTCGCTGTACCCGCATTGTTTCAGCCATCGAACGGCGTCCGGGTGCGTTACAGGATGGAGCGTGTCCAATCGGCGCAGGGGCACATAATCGTCAGAGCGCTTCGCTTCTTTCTCAACCGCACGCACGTCTCTCAAAATCTGTAGGGAGGACACGCCTCCGTCGCTGACTTTGGGCGTGGTTTTCCATTTGGGCGCCGCTTCCGGCAACTCGACAGCGAGCACCGGCACCGCCTTTAGCTCGCGTGTATCCTCCTGCAATCGCCGCCATAAGGCCAGCCACTCGCGCAACCGATCCTTTTGCAACCGGCTCCGTCCCCACTCGCTCATACTCATGAAGGAAACAGCCGCCAGCGGCGCCTGGCGAGGCTTGGAGAGGTTTGCAGTCAAGTCGGACACGCGCGCACCCAGTTTGCTCGCCAAATTGCTCAAATAGGCGTCTGCAAACTCATCTCGCGAGGCGGCCAGCGACGGCCACTCCACGTGCAATTCCTGCCAAACGCATCTGGTATGGTTGCTAATCCGACTGGTCTCCTCGCGCAGGCGCTCTTGAAAAAGATCTAGGCATTCATTTTGCGGCGCCTTTACGAACAGCGCGTGGACGCCGCCGTCGCTTGCAGCTTCAATACTTTTCTTCGCCGCGTTTTCCTGCGGCGTGCGGTCGACGAGATAAAGTTTTGCGTCGCTGCGCAATCCGCCGGCTTCCTTGCGCTCATTGACCGTCTTAATCTTTCGGCGGACATCGCGCACCAAGGCGGACAGCTTGTCCGGCGTCTCATGCAAATCGACCGTCTGCGCCTCCGACAGCGCGCCCGGCAGATTCCCGAACGGAAGATCGTCGATACGACACGAGACCAGCTTATCGCCCGTCTCGCCGGCCGTGACCTCTTTGCGGATAACGCTGCCCTTCTTGCTGTCCGTATCGTCATGATAGCGCTTAGTGAAGCTGTGCGAGGCGCACGCTAAAACGCACATGGAGGCTTCCAGCGCATCATTGATTTGGTCGTCCCAGCGACCGCCGCCGTGCAAATCGATAAAAGATGCTTCGATTTCGGCTTGGGAATAGCCCATGACAGATGGGTTATCGAGCCAGACCTTTATTGGATCGTCGCCAGAAATAAGGGCGTCTACGATCGCCTTGATTTTGGGTTTGTCTGTCCGCGCATGACTGACAAAAACAAATTGATGTTGTCTTGTCCCCGAAGACACGTCCTAGCTCCACATTCCCCGCAACTTCACGTTACACACGGCGTGCTCTGGACGCTAGCCCTCCGTTCCGGCGGCCTTGAAATTAAAAAATGAGATAATCCATGTTTGATATCGCCTGGGGACACCCAACCGCATCTCAAAATATTTCAATAGATCAAGCGCTTCGATCCATTCAGCTGTGTGTGTCCGAGGATCGAAAACCGAACCGGCTTCGCCGGTACAAGACGCGGGCTCTCGCCCGCTGTTAAAGGAAAAAGGGGGTTAAAGCGTCCTGGCCACACGGAAACCGACATGGTCGTACCGGTCCGAGGTGGAGTTCCAGCCGCGGAGCGCCGAGCGAAGGCTCCGCGGATAGCCGCTCCAGGAACCACCGCGGAGAACACGACGCGAGCACTCGCCGCTTATCCACGCCGAGCCATTTATCGGCGCACCGGAATAGCTCTCATTCCAGCAATCCTCAGTCCACTCCGAAACATTGCCCGTCATGTCGTAAAGACCAAATGCATTCGCGTTGAACGAGCCTACGGGCGACGTATTCAAATAGCCGTCATCGCAACTCACGGTCGTCCAGCCAGGATAGGAGCGCTTCGCCGTCGCGTCCGCTCCGTTCATATAAGCGCAGCCGGCATCTGCGCTTGAGCCCCAGAAATAGGCGCTCGTCGTCCCAGCCCGAGCCGCATACTCCCATTCCGCTTCCGAAAGCAGACGATACGTCTCGCCCGTTTTGCGCGACAGCCAATGCACATAGGCCTGCGCGTCGTTCCACGAAACGCAGGCTGCGGGCTGGGCGTCGCTTTGTTCAAACCCCGTGTTTGACCAATTAGCCTCAGGCTCATCGGACAACAACCCATCGCCGTTGGAATCGGCGACGCACCCGCCCGCCGGCGCATGGCCAGTCTCTTTCATGAAGCGTTGAAACTCCGCGAGCGTCGTCTCAAACCGCGCCGCGGCGAAAGGATAATCGATCCGCACGTCTCGCTGCGGGCCCTCATCGGGATCACGCCCCTCTTCATCTTCAGGAGAGCCCATAAGGAATGCGCCCGGCGGAACAACCAGCATTTCCGGGCAATCTGCGCAATCTCGAAACATGCTCCTCGGCGGCGGGACTGCGCCCTTTGGCAAAACAGGCGCGCGCGTGTCTGCATCCATAATCTGCGACGACGCCTTCCAGGGCGCATGGATCGCGCTTGTCTCCCATAATAGCGCCGCCGGTGCGGCCAACGCATCGCCCCAAACCGCCTGCTCGACCGCCGCCGACATATCGGCGCCATGCCCCCTTTCTCGAAAAAAGAGCCCCTCCAGCCGCGTTCGGCGGACACTGCCCGCGTCGTCAATCGTGATCAGTATCTCGCCGTCGGGCGAAAAATGCGCCGCCGCCAACGGCGCGTCGTGCCCGCGAATAAGCCCGAGCGTCTCCCCCTCAATCGTTTGAACATCCGCCGCCCCATCATTGAGCAAAATAGCGACGTATCTACCATCAGCGGAGATCACCGCGGTCTCTAATTGCCGCCCCGGCCCGTCTAGACCCGCAACATGTTTATGCCCGGCGATGAGAAACCATCCGACCAACCCTGCGCAGCAAACAAGCGCCACAGACCAGACCAAAGCTCTAAGAAGCCATCCCACGCTTCGTTCGTCCCCAACACGCTGAACACTTCACGCGACAATACAGAACCCTAGCGGATGCGCCAGGGCGAACAAGGCTGTCCGCCCGCGACCGAACGGGTCGCAGCTGAAAGCTTGAGCAATGCGGGACCGTCCGTTAACGTTTAGCAGCAGGTTGGGAGGGGAGCTCATGATAATCAATCGACGAAGAGCGCTTAGTCTAGGCCTTAGCGCGGCGGCGCTCGGGAGTTTGAGCGCGCGCGCCCAGGACGTTACGGCAGGACTGCTACCCGATTACGACGCCGATGATTTCGTCTATGACGACGACGCGATCGATGCGCAATTGGACGCGCTCGTTAATGAACCCCAAGCCTCGGCGGTCGGCAATTTTACGTTCGAGGATTTCGAAACGGATAAAACTCTGCGCAAGGAGCTTCGCGATAAGCGGGTCGTTCCGGCGATGAAAAACAGACAGATCTCCGCAGCGCGCGTGGAAGACGCCCAGTCGCCGGATCTGCGTCATGTCGGAGAGGGCGCAGAAGCAAGCGTCTTTCCTCTGACATCTGCTACGTTGGAGGCGATGGCGGCCTCGAACGCGTATGATGCAACCTTCCTAGGGACCGCTCCCGGACTGCGGATCAACGCCGATAAGGTCGTTTTCGGATTGCGCGGATGCCGGATCGCCCAAAACCGATCAGCCGCCGGCCAGCCGTCCGAGCGCATCGACCTCATCGAAGCGGCGATTGATCACCAGGAGCTTAACTGCGTCATCGGCGTGTGGGACCGCAAAGCGCATACAGTTAGCGCTTTTTCGGCCTCAACCACACCAAATCTAATGAACATGCAGATATACCGGATTGGGCTTTTCTTGAAAGGTCTGCTGCAACTTTCCGACCCCACCGTAAGATCAGAGGATCGCGCAAATCCCGATGTTGTAAACCGTGCGATCTTGGATTGGCGCACGAACCAGCTTGGTCTAGGTCTTCACGTTATGCATTGCGGGCGTCACGCTGCATCCCCAAACCTATTGCGGCAGGACGCAAACTGGTATGGTCCCGTGCTGCGCGCAAAAGATGGGCTTGGATATCGCTTGACCGATTGGGACAGGGATTTCGAACTCGTCAACGACAATATTCACCCAGCCTGGCCCTCCAGAGACGGCATTCGTCACGGGTCGGCGGGGTGCAATGTGATACATGGCGGCGGCTGTATGACGACAGATGAGGGCGGCGTATGCAAGATACCCTACAGAGACAGCATCGTCCCGTTCCAAGATCAATTGGGACTCACGTGCGGCTTCAATAAAGGCCGACGTTTTTTCTATATGCTCCTCACGGGCCGCGAAGCGCGGCTGCACGCCCAAGGATGGAATATCGCCGATGCGCGTCGTTGGCGCTTCGGGTCGTCTGGCGAAGATATCGCAACCATTCAGTCAAAACTTTCCACCCTGCATGATCCCGCCGGGCGCGAAGCGGGCGTTTTGGGATTGAAGACGTTCGCCGCCGTCTTGAGATGGCAGGAGAATAGAGGCCTGCCGACAGACGGTATAATCGACCGCGATCTGCTATCGCGACTTGGAGGCTAACGCTGTTCAAAGCGAGCACAAAGCGCGCCGATGGCGGTTTCATTGTCACAGTCGACGGCGGCGTCGACGATGCTCGGCGGATCAAGATAGATGCCGGCGAAGCGAAAGAGATCCGAATCGGCCGCGCAATCCCTATGCGCGCCGCGCCGCACTCTGACGGTTCGGAGCCGCTCTTCCTGCACGCCGAGGCGGTTGGATTGGAGCATGGCTCTCTGGTCTTTGATCAAGACGGAGCAGCGTTCGAACCACGAGAAGACCAACCTGCCTTCTTGTGGCGGCCAAGCGCGGAAAAGGCGGACGAAATAACGAAGCGTCGACCTCTATTGGAGGACGAGGAGAACGAAATCTGGCTCGATCTCGGCGCGAAACTAGCCCAACCAGGCGAAGACGATAACACGGAAGCGCGATTGTCTGCGGCGCGCCTACATATCAGCCGCCGAAGGCGCAGCCTATCCGAATCACCTCGCCAATCGGCGCGCCGATTGGCTCAGAACAAAGTCCGGCGACGGGACAATTGGGGGGCTGCGGTCGCGGGCATCGTCGCCTTGGCTATATCGATCGCGCCGCTCTATTGGATTATAATCTCATTTTTCTACGAGGCCGACGCGGCCATCGATCAGGTGCTGGAAAATGACGGCAAAATACTCGAAGGCCAGCGAGACATTCAAGAACGCCTTCAGGCTTTACAGCTCGGCATCGCGGCTCTGCCAAACTATGTGGAGCCGGCAAACCTGGATATGGCGGCCGCGCAGGTTTGGCTACTCGGCACAGTGCAAGAGGCCGACGAAAAAGCTTGCGAAAGCGAGTCTCTCACACGCGTCGGAACGGGTTGGGCGCTAAACACCGGCGACGGCATCCGGCTTGTCACAAACGCCCATGTCGAAGGTCAGTTGGCCAGACCAGGCGAGATCGCCTGCGCCCGCCGCGTCGACGATGAGCGGCCAATCTCGATACCGATACGCGTGAGCGGCGGCGACATGGGCTCGCCCCCTCTTGTTCATCCAGACTATCGCGCGCTGAAAACCTGGGAATCTGGATTGTCGGAGAAGGAAAAGGGCCAGCTCGGCGCCGTTTACAACGCATACGACGTCGCTCTTCTCTCGGCGGTTGAGGAGACAGACAATGTGCGCCTCGGCCAGGGACTCCAGATCGCCGCGCGGGAGGACCTCTATGCCGTCACCGGCGGCGATGAATTGGGCTATGTCGGCTTTCCATTTGAGAATCTCGGGCCCGCCTCGCCCCAACCACAAGCGCCCACAGCTGTTTATGTGCGCGGCGTCGTCGCCAAGGTCTCGAACGAATTTGGCGTCGGCGGCGCGCTGCCCGCGCGCCGCCACATGTTGACAATGGATCTGTCGGCGACAGGCGGGTCCAGCGGTAGCCCTCTTCTCAACCGCGAAGGTCGCGTCGTGGGCATGGTCAGCGGCGGCGACACGCTGTGCGCGCCACGAAACGGCTATCTAACCGCGAGCGCGTGCCGCGTTGGCGATGCGGATAACCTACGCTTACCTTTGGGCTTTACATACGCAATCCGCGCCGACGTCATTGACGAACTCCGTCAGGACCCAGAGACGCGCGCAGATCGGTTGGCGCGTTGGGGTGATCTGTTCGTAGACTACACCGGCGACGATCCGGCCGAATTTGCAGTGCACCAATGGCGCCTCGATGTATGCAACGGTGCCGTAGCTCGACCGCCCATTATCGACGCCCGTCTCCGGCTAGACGGCGACGGCTATGCGCAAGCGCCTATAAATCTGCCAGTCGACCAACCCATTTCCATTCTCATGGAGCACCGCGGCGACGCCGCAGGTCACTTCTCGTTCGGCGTGGCGCTGAACGGCGTGGAAAGACGAAAAAGTCAGTTTATGGCGACGGTTAGTAAGGGATTCCTGAGCACGACGCTGACGGAAAGTGGAAACGCCCACCTGGCCGCCGAAGGCGCGCCAGACGTCGAGCTCGAATATCGCGTGTTCGCCTGTTCTGATCTCGACCAAACCCTATGACGGAAGCCGCAGACTTCATTGCAAATCGTTCGAAGAGCCAATTTGCAACACCGCTGATGAACGGCGATTACGCTGCTCTGATTACGAAGGCTCAATCCCTCGCGCCCGATTCACCGGCGGCTGACCTCTATTTCGCTGTCCTTGGGTTAAAGCATCTCGGCTGGAGAACCTCGATCGACGGCCCCGAAATACGCGAGGACGCCGAGCGGCCCATCCAGGTGGATATACTCCTCGATTGGCTTACGCAGAACGAAGACCCTAGGGGGCAGACGCTCGCGAAAATCGAAAGAGAACCCGACCGGGCCGGTCTGCAAAATATTTTGGACGATTTGAAAGAAAGAGAACAGTCGGAATTTGTTGAGTTGGCGCAGGCGCGTGCGGCGCTGCACTTGGGCGCTAAGTTGACTGAAGATCGAAGTTTTAGTCGCGCCGAGAAATTGCTCCTGGATGCCCGTAACTCGGGCAAGGGTGATGACCTTACGCGCGGCATGGCCGCCAAAGAGCTCGGCCGACTGCACGGCTGGATCGGCGCCTCTGGGTTGGCGCGCGCCTATCTGGACGAGGCGCTTCGGGCGGTTAGAAACAACGCGCTGCTCAAAGCGGATATCGAGTATGAGCGTGCGATGCAAGACCACGATCTCCGTCGGTACGACACCGCAGCCAGCGGATTTGACGGCGTCGTCGACGCATTTGAGCGTGTCACAAAGGTATCTGCAAAGAAAAGGGCGCGCGCGCTCGCCTCTAGCGGCAGCGCCCACTTCAGGGCTGGCCGCATTGACGAAGGCGAACGCCGACTGCAAGAGGCAATGGACATCCTTCGCATGGCGTCGGGCGGCAATCCGGACGTCAGCGACCGCTATCGTTCGTTCATCATCCGCCGCGACCTCGGTCTCGCTGGGCTGGCGGCAGCCGGAAAAGCACAAGCTGACGCGCTGAAAGATGCCGGCGAGTATGCTCTACGCGCGAATATTGACGCCAAAGACAACACTGGTTATCGGCGCAACGCGGCCGACCTTCTCGTGAACGCACATTTGGCGGCGTCTTCCAAATCCGTAGATGATGCGCTTCTCGCAGGCGACGCGCTTGTACGTTTAGCGGCGAAGTACCTGTCTAACTACAACGAACGGCCGCACGAGCTGGATGCTCGGCTCTATGCGGTCGAAGCTTATCTTGCCGCGTTTGAACTCGACCCCGACGGCCATAAAGGCGCCCTGGCGCTCGGCGCGGCGCACGATCAGGCTAACCGCGTCGACCGCGCCGCAGCCGCGCTAGGCGTCACGATGGACGATCCCCAAGCAAAACGCATCATCGACGCCTTGGGTCAGGCAGAACATCGACTGTCTCCTCAAGAGGCGATTGAAAAAAAAGGTTTAGCGGACAGTTTCGAACCGCTTATCTTCGCGTTTAAACCTCGTGAGAAAAATACCGACGTTAAGGATGTTTACGTGGCCTATGCGGCTCTGTTCGACGAGCTCGCCAGGCGACATGGCGCCGGCCAGTCGCCTATCGAACTCCGCGCTGGGCAGATCGGCCTCAAAAAACCGTCCGTGATATCGATCGCTTCCGCCGCCGACAGTGATCTTGGCGATCCGCACGCCTTTGAACAAGCTTTCATCGCACCTGAAACGCGGCGCGGAAACGGGTCCGAGTCCACAGATCTCTTCTATGCGGGTTCAATGCTTGGGTACGCCCTAACAGGTAGAGCTGCGCCCAACGCCACATTGCCCGGTTTTAGAGACCTGGCGCGGTTGCGGTGGCGCGTGCTTTCAAACAACAGCTGGTTCGGTGCAACCGAAATTCGACGTCTTGTGTTCCAACTTACGAGCTTTCAGCCTGACCTTCGCCCACAATCGGCGGCGGAAGTTGCGGATCAGTTGTGGCAGGCTGCTATCAAATAGGAAAAAGGGAGAAGGGCAATGTCAGCGGAACTGACCGATTTTACGACTTCCTCTAGCCTCGGGACGTGACCGCCTCTCCTTTCCGCTATTTTAAGACCTCGCCTGAGTGGAATTGCTACGGTTTAGTGGAGAGCCTTTTTTTACTACGCAGCTATTTTTTCATAAGCGATCGTCGATTGATAGCCGAACGCTGTATGTCGTCTGACGGGATTATAAATAGCCGTAGATGTATTGAGCGATTTACTTCGTTGCTTCGACGTGTGTTGCAAAGCTCGTTGGCTAGACGAGTTCCGACTTGATGGTCTTGAAGAATGTTTCGAAGACCGCGTTGTCGTAGCAGCTTCCTTTGACAGACAAGGAGGCGGTCGTCCCCATACGCCCGAGCTCGGTTCGGTAATCGACGGAGCAATACTGCGATCCGCGATCCGAATGGTGAATAAGCCCCCGGGGGCGGCCGCCGCAGCGCGACTGCCCGGCGCAGGGCTTCGATAGCCAGGTCGCGTTTCAATCGATCCAACGTCTACCAGCCGGCTATGCGCAGGGAGAAGGGGTCTATTACGATTGCGAGGTAGAGCCCCACTTCTGCCGTCCAGACATAGCTGATATCGACGGCCTTTTTATAATCTGGAGCACTTGCGGCGAAGTCCAGGTCAATAACTTTCCTGGCGACCGGCCATGCATAATGACTGTCAGTCGTGCGTTTCACGCGCGGCTTTCGATGCGCTTGCAGGCAATTGAGACGCATGAGACGCGCCGCTCACCGGCGGCCGACGGCAGACCCTTCCTCTTTCAAGTTAGCAGCCATCCGTGGACTGCCACAAGTCTCGTTCGAGAGCGAAAAGGCGTTTCGGATATGCACCAGCAGGATCATATCTTGTCGCCGACGCGCAGTGGCGGGACGATGCTTCCGCGCGTAGAATCCGCTCTGCGAGAGGCCGAACAGCCGGCAGGCTCTGGAAACCGTTGCACTGGTCTTCGACTCGGCGATGAACCGAAACGTCATCTCTTTGTCTCAGTTGCGAAGAAGGCCGTTGCGTTCGTCGGCTGCGTTTGCTCCGCAAACGGTCCGCCTCACTTTAATAAGTCACGCTTTTAACGAACCGTCTCAAGCTCACGGTGGCGCCGAGCAAATTCCTTCTTTGGATTGTTAAAAGGTCCGGCCTGCACCTTATCCCGCAATTGTCGCCGCTAAGCCGTCAGCGTCGATTCCCCCCCCCAAATCCTGCGCCACCTGGTAGACCGTTCGCCCGCTCTCGTGGCTAAACCGCATCGCCTCAGCCTTGAACGCATCCATGAAATGTCGGTTCCGTCCTGTCATCATTGACTCCGTTCATCTGATCAGAGGCTCTTCATCAAAGTGAGGCAAGTCCAGTTGATGTTAGGATTTGTCTCGTTCGCAGCGACGCTTTCGGACGTGCTGTAATTAGTTTGAGACATGATTGGACGCCGGCCTGCCGACGACCGGGAGGATACTCTCTGCGGTTCGGCTATTCTCTCATGGCGAGTGATTGGGCAATTTGCAACCAGTGGTTAATCCCGGCGATCGGACGCCTTTGTTAAGATTTAGCGTCGTCTCGGCTCCATCCCCCAACCCAGGAGCTGGGGCGGCCTCACGCCGTCCGGTTCGCTGGGCGGCGTGAGTTAGCGCTGATGTTTAAGGAGAACGGCGTCCGTTCTTGGCCGCCTATGATGACGGATGGATGTACGCCAACGCATTGAGGTGCTCGACACCTTAGCTGAGATTGACGACGCGCGGACCACCGATGGCGTGCTCGGGGTGTTTTCCAGCTTTATCCGAAAGCTTGGGTTCGAGCGCTTCTTCGTCAGCCAACTCGTCAATCCGCTTAATCCGAAGCTGCACAAGGCGATGAGCTATTCCAATTTTCCAGGTCAGATCGTCGAGTATCAGCTCGAAAAGGGGCATCTGCTCCGCGACCCCGTCATTATCTACGCCATGCGCTCGCGGCGGCCGTTTAGTTGGGCGGAGGCCTTTAAGTTCGAGCGAAGATACGGCAATGGTCCGGTGCAGCAGATTGCGCGCGACTTTGACCTGAATGACGGGATCATGCTACCCATGCGCAGGCCTGGCAGCGTTGATGGCGGGGTCTCCTTAGCCACCAACAAAGTGGATATCTCGAAAGATGATTTTGCGGCGCTGCAGCTGGTGAGCATGCATTTCTACTATCGGCTCGAGGATATGCAGCCGCCGGTACCGGTCGTCCCGGATGTAAAGCTCGCGCCTCGTGAACGCGACGTTCTCCAATACGCCGCAGTCGGCAAAACCGTCTGGGAGATGAGCGTGATTATGTCGATCAGCGAGGCGGCGGTGAAAGACGCGCTGGTGCGCGCACGACGTAAACTGAATTGCGTCAACACTACCCAAGCCGTCTCCCGGGCGATTGCGCGAGATTTAATCGTACCCTGACGGGTCAAGCCATCGATCGGCTAGATACCCAATTTTCAGATCATTAACCATTGTGCAGCTCTCGCGATTTGGAGGGAGCACATGATCGAAATCGTAACCCCGGGAAACCGGCGCTGTTATGCGCCCCTGATCGAGGACATGTACCGCATGCGGTACGACGTCGTCGTCAAAAAATGGGGATGGCGGGTGCCCGGTGCAACGCCTGGTCGCGACAAAGACCAGTTCGACACCGACGAAACCGTTTACATCCTGCACCTTGATGAAGGCCGGCGGAAAGTGTTGGGCTGCTGCCGACTCAACCCCACGACCGGCCCGACCATGTTGTCGGACTTGTTTGAAGACGCATGCGACCTTCAGGCGGTCCCTCGCGATCGAACGATTTGGGAAGCCTCGCGGTTCGTCGTGTCGCGGGATTGGCCTCGCGCCAGCAGCACTATGATGTGATGTGGCGCATCGGCATCGGCGTGAACGAGTACGGCTTGGCCGCGGGCGTCAACCATATCGCCTGGTACACCGGCCCCAGCTTTTACGCGACCATCAAGCGGGTGATGCAAATCGAACCGCTTGGGCTGCCGCGCCACGACGAGAACGATGATGAAACCTACATCGCCGCCTTATCACGAGTTGATGAAGCCTCGCTCGCGGCCATGCGGGCGCGGCTCAACGACCCGCAAGAGCACATAACCTTCGCGCTCGCCCCAATCTTCAACTTCATCCCTGAATCCCTGCGTTCCAATCAGGAGGCCGCCTAATCATGACCAATTTCAAGCTCTCTGCTGAAGACAAAGCCATTTTCGACCGCGACGGCGTCGTCTGCCTGCGCGATGTGCTCGGCATGACCGAACTTGTCGGCTTGCAAAACGCGGTCGATCAACAAATCGCCTCCGTCGGTCAATCGCCGACCGCCTATGATCTGGAAAGCATCGCCGAACAGGTCTGGGAAACCCGCAAAAACAATGTCGATATCGGCGATGCGGCACGTTTCGCCATCGATCATTTCGCCGCCGTCATCAAGAGCGATCCGGAGGCGCGGCCTTTGTTAGACACCCGGCAGGACGCCGACCAAAATGGGGCGTTTGTCTATGAAACGTCAGGTTGGCGACGCCACCGGGAGATCCGCGAGGTCGCCTTCGACTCGCATCTGCCACGTATCGCCGCTCAGTTGATGGACGCATCCGTTGTCAATTTCTGGGAGGACGGCAGCTTCGTTAAAGCGCCGCACACACGCCAGAAAACCGCCTTCCATCAGGACCTTGGCTATAACCAGTTTGAGGGCGATCAGAGCGTTATTTTCTGGGTGCCGCTTGATCCCGCCACGCTTGCGAACGGCGTTACGCGTTATGTCCGCGGCTCGCACAAATGGGGGAAGGAATACGCACCCAACATGTTCGTATCGCAGACCCCCATGCCCGGCGCGCAAGCGCCGCGTTGCCCCGATATCGAAGCCAATGAAGACGATTATGACATTGTGAGCTTCGATGTTTATCCGGGGGATGTAATCGCGCACCATGTCCTCACCGTGCACGGCGCTGGCGGTAACCCAACCGACCAGATGCGCCGCGCGCTTTCCATCCATTACTGCGGCGACGACGTTCGTTATGTCGACCGTCCGGGCGCTTCGCCGCGGACCTATGGGCAAAATCTCCTCAAACCCGGTGATCGGTTGCTCTCGCCCGATCACCCAGTGGTCTGGCCGCGCCCATGGCCTGATGCGTCCATCGCGGACCTCTATGACCTGCAGAACGCGCCGCCAGCAAAACGGGCCGCATGATGGCCTATTCCACCGCCGATAAACTCCTTCTGGCGGCTGAGGCCGCCAGATATCTTGAGGGCGTTCGCTGGATATTGGATGCGGCGGAGATCTATGAGGAAGAAACCCGCGAAGCGGTTGAACGCGCGCTAGCGATTGGAGAAAGCGAACTCTTGCGGTGGCGTGTGGCGCAGGGGTTGAACGCCGGTGCGCTGATCCTGAACGAAGACAAAAAGGGTTAACGCTTGCCGCCCTCGCGCAGCAGAGCAGCGTGTAGGAATTCTTCGATGAAGGCGTAAGACGCGGGCCGCTCAAACTGCTGCAACAAGGTCAAGCACGCCTGGCAGCCCGGCGTTTTTCGCTCTCGGTCTTCGAGCACCGGGTCCATGATGTATTCGCCGTAGAAATAGCTGATCGGTTTGTCCAGGATTCGCGCGATATCGAACAACGTTCCTGAAGCAATCCGGTTGACCCCTTTCTCATATTTCTGGATCTGTTGATGGATCAGCTCCAGAGCTTCCGCCAAGTCCTCTTGCGATAATTTGCGCTTTCGGCGGGCGTGTCTGATCTGCCGCCCAATGGCCTCTTCGATCTCCGCAGCGCTGCGCTTTCCCCCAACCATTGGCGTCCTTCTTGGCGTTGTTGGTCCGTCTGCCCCCGGCAGCGTATCATTTCTTCCGCGCTGGCGAACAGCGCGGAGACGACGACATGACTGTTAATGCATCGAATTGAGTGATCATGCGATGTGTTTGAGCAGTCGTCGGCTAGCAACTCTCGAGATTGGACATTGCCTCGACCGCCCGCTTAAAATGTCGACATTGTAAGGCGGGGACACGATCCAGTGGCGACGATTTTCATTTCCCATTCCAGTCGGGATGACGATTTGGCCAGCCGGCTTGAGGCCTGGCTGAGAGCCGAAGGCTTTACCGATCTTTTTATCGACCATTCGAGCATTTCCGGCGGCGAAGCGTGGGCCGATGCGCTGAGAGCGAACGCGGGCGCCTGCCGCGTGGTCTTGTGCCTGGTAACGCCCAATTGGCTCGCCTCAGGCGAATGCCCGTCCGAGTTCAAGGCCGCCTGGTATATGGGCAAGCGGATTATTCCGCTTTTCCTGCTGGGCGAAGAGGCGACGCTGGACGAGAAACAGCGCGCCGAGCTGGGCCGCGTGCGCGCCGAGGCCCAGGGGCTGGATCTGACGCCCTTCCTGACGCCTGAGGGCTTGAGCCTCGCTCGCGACGAAGACCGCGCTGAGACGCTGAAACGGGGCCTACGCGAGGCGGGGGCGCTGTCGGCTGTGGGCCTCGATCCAGCGGCGTTCGAGATAGACCGCGCAGCGCGGCCCTCGCCCTTTCCAGGGCTGCAGAGTTTTGGCGATGACGATGCGGACGCCGCGCTGTTCTTCGGCCGCTCGCGGGAGATCGCCGAAGCGCTTGAAGAATTACGCGCCATGCGGGCGGCCGCGGACAAACGTCCCCTGGTGATTCTCGGCGCGTCTGGCGCCGGGAAATCCTCGCTCTTGAAGGCTGGGATCATTCCGCGTTTGCGGCGAGAAGCGCCGGCCTGGCTGCCCTTGCGCGCCTTCCGGCCGGGGGCGGACCCTCTGCTTAACTTCGCGGAGGCGATCACTGGGACGCTGGCGGATTTCGGAACGCGCGAAGCCCATGGCGCGCTGAAGCGAACGCTGCTGGAGGCTTGGCGCCAGGCCCCGCGCGACGACAAGGCCGAGCTGACGGAGGACGGGCGCGCCGCCCTAGTTGCAACACTGGAGGATCAAGCCGCCCGCCTGCGCACGCGCGCCAATCGCCCGGGCGCGACCCTCCTCATCAGCGTCGACCAGGCGGAGGAGATCGCCCGGGCCGACGGGGAGAACGGCCAGGCGCTCGCTGATTATCTGCGCGCCGCTATGGAGGCGGCCTCGCCAATCCGGCTCGCCTTCACCATCCGGACAGACAGCTTTCCGGAGCTGCAGGCGCATCCGCGTTTTCAGGGGTTGGAGGCGCGCGGATATGATTTGCGCACGCTGCCCGTCTTCCGCTTCGACGACGTCGCCGAGGACCCGGCGGCGCGCTATGGCGTGGAGGTGGATCCCGCGCTCACCGACGCGCTGATGGAGGATGCGCCGGGCAAGGATGCGCTGCCGCTGCTCGCCTTCGCGCTGCAAAGGTTGTGGGACCAGTTCGCCGTGTCGGGCAAGCTCGCCCATGCGGACTACGCCTCCATGGGGGGGCTTTCGGGCCTGATCGAGGACGCGGCCGAGCGCGCTTTGTGCGGGATCGATCCGGAACAGCGCGACGCAGCCCTGCCTGCAGGCGGGGCGAAGGCGCACCAGACAAAGCTCGGCGCAGCCGTCTTCGTGCCGCCGCTGGCGGATGTGAATGACGACGGCGAAGCGATCCGGCGCGTGGCGGCGTGGCGCGCGTTCGGGCCGGAAGAGCGGGAGTTGTTGGAGCGCTTCGACCGCTGGCGGCTGGTGGTGCGTAAGGAAAGCGGAGACGAAGGCGGGACCGTCGAAGTCGCGCATGAAGCCTTGTTCCGCAAATGGCCGCGCCTGGAGGCTTGGCTGGAGCCCGAAAAAGCCCGGCTGGAAGCCTTGCGCGGGTTGAAACAGGCCGCCGCGATCTGGGCGCGCCAGGAGCGTAGAGGCGAATACCTCACCCATTTCGGCGAACGGCTGAAGGCGGCCTCGGCGCTGGCGGACCATCCCCGCTATGGCCCCCAGCTTGGGGAGGTCGAGCAGAACTATTTGTCTGCTGCGCAGAAGTCGGAGAACCGGTCTAAGACTCGCCGGCGGCTTCTTGGCGCAACGGTCGGCGCGTTGGGCCTTTTGGTCGTGCTTGGCAGTATGGGATACGCGTTTGAGTTCGAACTGAAGCGAGAATGGGTGCAGCGTTTCGATTATGCGCGCTACGCGCTGTCATCTCAGGATTTAGCCGATCTTGACGCTCGCGCGACATTCCGAGAGTGCGCCGCCGAGGCCCAATGCCCGGAAATGGTCGTTATTCCCGCAGGCAGTTTCGTCATGGGATCACCTGACGACGAAACCGGCCGCTTTCGCGATGAGGGGCCGCAGAAAGAGATCGAGATCCAACGTTTCGCCGTCGGCCAGTTCGAGATCACTCATCAGGAATGGGCGCGATGCGTCGCCTTCACAGATCAAGCGGCCTTGTTAGCGGCCGAGGATGGCGAAGCAATAATCGGCTGCGCGCCGCTCAGCGATGCAGGCTTCGGGACGGGAACCTATCCCGCCATCAATCTGAACTGGAACGACGCGCAGGGGTATGTGCGCTGGCTTAATTGGATGATTTCGAAGGACGCGGGCGGCGGCCCCTATCGCCTGTTAACGGAAGCCGAATGGGAATATGCCGCTAGGGCGGGGACGCAAACGGCGTATTCCTGGGGGGACGACGCCGCAGAGATATGCACCTACGCCAACCTCGCAAATCCCGACACACAACAAAAATACAATTTGTCGTGGGATGTCGTGGATTGCGAAGGCAATTACTTGGAGACCGCACCCATCGGCAGCTTTAAGCCTAACGCATTCGGCGTTTACGACATGCATGGCAATGTCTGGGAATGGGTGGAGGATTGCTATCGTGACACGCTTGCTTCTCAGCCTCCCGACGGTGCTCCGCACACGGCCGGTGACTGCTCGCGTCGTGTTCTCCGCGGCGGTTCCTGGCTCAACGATCCGCAGCTCCTCCGCTCGGCGTTCCGCGACAGGAACGACACAGGCGACCGGTTCAACCTTGTCGGTTTCCGTGTGGCCAGGACGCTTTAAGCCCTTTTTCCTTAATAGCGGGCGCAAGCCCGCGCCTTGTACCGGCGAAGCCGGTTCGATTTTTTTGAAAAAGGGCGGCCCGATCGATTCAGCAGGTTAGATCGCGCCGACATTGACCTGGCGCAAGGGTCTGGCGATAATCAACCATGTCTTGGCGAGACGTTATTACCTTCGAAGCGGACAAACGCTCAGGCAAGCCCTGCATCCGGAATTTGCGGATTACGGTCTACGATATCCTTGAATATCTTTCGGCCGGAATGACGCCGGAAGAAATCGTCGGAGATTTTCCTGAAATCGAAATAGCGGATATTCGCGCGGCGCTCGCCTATGCGGCCGACAGGGAGCGGCGACTGGCGGACAGCGCTGCTTGACCTTCTTGATCGACGAAAATCTCTCCTGGCGCCTTGGAGGGATACTTGAGGTGGAGTTTCCGGACTGTCGTCATGTCACGGCGTGCGGATTGGAGCGCGCGGACGACGTCGTAGTCTGGAGCTACGCCCGTGCTAACGGTCTGTCCCTCTTGTCGAAAGACGACCACATGCGAGCGCTGGTAGAGACCCGCGGCGCGCCGCCCAGGCTGGTCTGGGTAAAGCTCGGAAACGCAGCCACGCAACAGATCGCTCTGTCGCTCCGGCTGCACGCCGATGCGATAAGAGCCTTACTATCTGGCGACGGCGATGTGATGGAAATCTCCTGAGTGTCCCCGCCAATGTTCGGGGACATTCGCGACGCATAGGGGCTCGACGCAATCGGCGACTCGCGGCTTCATAACGCCATGTTTGGGGCGCTGAAATATGAATCCGGGCAACGGAAAATCGGTCCTGCGCTCGAAGCGATGAACGGCTTCCTACGCTGGCTGATCCCCGCGGTCGAAAAGTTTCCACGCAGCCAGAAATTCCTCCTCGGCGACCGTATTCAGGGAACCGCGCTAGACGTGCTGGAACGCCTGATCGACGCGACCTATTCGCGCGAGCGCGCGCCAGCTCTGAAAGCCGCCAATCTCGGCCTGGAGAAACTGCGCCACCTCTTCCGCTTGGCCTATGATCTCCGCCATTTAGACCCGCGCCGCTATGAATTCGCTGCTCGTGAAATTGACAAGGTCGGACGTCTGATCGGAGGTTGGCTAAAAGCGTCGTCCGCGCGTCATGCCCAAGCGTGAACGTAATCTTTGTCCGCAGATCGCTAATTTCAGCGCGCTTGTATCGGCGACGCGCCGCGCAGCTCTCGGCAAAAAGACGAAACCTGGCGCCGCCGCTTTCCTGGCTGATCGAGAGAAGGAATGCTTGGCGCTTGAGCGCGCGCTGTTAAGCGGCGAGTACCGCCCCGGCCGGTATGTGAAGATCGAACTTTTCGATCCCAAGCACCGTATCGTTTCCGCGGCCCCGTTTCGCGACCGCGTGGTTCACCACGCCGTATGCGCCGTCGTAGAACCAATTTTCGAACGCGGCTTCATCGCTCACACCTTCGCCAACCGGCGGGGCAAGGGCGCACACCGGGCGGTGGAGGCGTATGAGCGCTATCGTGATCGCTGCGCTTACGTCTTGCGCTGCGACATCTTTCGTTATTTCCCAGCCATCGACCACGCCATCCTCAAGCGCGATTTGCGTCGGCGTCTCGCATGCGAGCGCACGCTCGGCCTACTGGACTGCATCATCGACGCTTCAAACCGCCAAGAGCTGGTGGAGCTACATTTCCCAGGCGACGATCTATTCGCGCCAGTCGCCCGCCGGCGCGGCCTGCCGATCGGAAATCTCACCAGCCAATTTTTCGCCAATCTCTATCTAGACCCGCTGGACCATTTTTGTACTGAAGTGCTCCGCGCGCCCTATGTGCGATATGTCGACGATTTCGCATTGTTTCACGACGATCCTGCAATCCTTGCAGATTGGCGGGATCGGATCGCTCGGTTCCTGGAGGGGCGACGGTTAAAGCTTCATACGCAGAAGACTTGGGTCGCGCCGACAGCGGAGCCCGCGGAGTTCCTGTGCTATGTCTTGGCGCCTAAAGGCGTACGTCGCTTGCCCGAGGCGACTATCCGGCGCTTCCGTCACCGCCTGCGCAGCCTCCGCGACCAATTGAGCGCCGGAACCACGACAGAGGCTGACGCTCACGTCCGCATCGAGGCCTGGGAGGCTCATGCCAACTTCGCCCACACGCGCAAGCTGCGAAATGCAGTTCTAGGCGAACGAAAGTACGGCAAACGCATTCTAGGGTGACATTGCGTTCATGGATGGACTAGCGTGTTCTCTAGAGTTCGGCGGGGACGACGTATGTCGAAGATCTTCATCTCTTACAGGCGCGACGACAGCCAGTGGCAGACGAAGTCGGTTTATGAGGCGTTGGCCAAGGTAGTCGACGATCCCAAGGTCGACATTTTCTACGACCTGGACTCCATGACGGTCGGGCTGAACTTCAAGCAACAGATCGATATGACGGTCGCCCAGTGCGACATGGTCCTCGCCATGATCGGCCGTAATTGGCTAAACGCGGCCGACCCCGACACCGGCAAGCGCCGCTTGGACGATCCGCGTGATTTCGTGCGCGCGGAAATCGCGGCGGCGTTGAAACGCGACATCCCCGTCGTCCCGGTGTTGCTGGACGGCGTCGCCGTGCCGGAGGCGGACGAGCTGCCCGAAGACATCCGCGAACTCTCCATGCGCCACGGCGTCAAGCTGCGCGCGGACAGTTTCGACAATGATGTCGGCGTTTTGATCCGCGGCTTGAACATCGGCCAACAGGTCCCGGCGGACAAACCAAGTCGTAGTCCCGGGGCGGATACGAAGGCGAGTCCTGGCGGTGTTGTCGCCGCTGTTGTCGCCCTACTTTTGGTCAGTCTAGGCGGCGGCCTTTGGACGTTTGACCCTTTCGGCTGGCGCGATACGACGACGAGCGCACCTACAGCCACCGCAGCCGGCGAAACCGTGGCTGGATTAGACCCCGCGCTGATCTCTGATCTGACGTCTGATATTTCTGCTGTTCGAAGGCGGGCGCGCGAAAAAATCGCCGAGAACATCAATGGCGATGAGGACGAATCCGCAATTCTGGAATTTGTCGAATGGGGTGTTGAGAGCCAAGTTTACTACGAGCAGTTGGGCGTGGCGAACGTCGTCAGCCGTCTTGATACGCCAATCTCGTCGAGGTCGTCGGAAAGAGCGGCGATGCTGCTGCAACAGCTTGATCGGCAGACGACGGACCAAACGCTAAAGGACAATATCGACAAGGCGCTCGAAACGCTTAATCGCCTGTCGTCAACTTCGCAAACATCAACAACTGCGCTCGGAACCGAAGAGCTAGCGGCCTCTGCGGACGCCCCCGCCGCGCGAGCGTCAGCGATCCGGCGCGTTCAGACGGCGCTAAAGCGTCTCGGCCTCTACACCAGCAGCGTCGACGGCGCAGCGGGACGCGGCACGATCGCCGCCGCCGCAAGCTTTGCGAGCGACGCCGGCCTTACGGCGCCGGACCTGGCCACGGGAGCGTTGGACGACATCGCCGCGTTTGCGGACCGGGCCGAACGCGCGGCGCGAGAATTTGAGATCTCTGAAAACGCTGCGTGGATGGTCGCCGAACGCACCGACACCGTCCGTGCGATTGAGAGCTTCCTGTCCGACTATCCGAACGGTCCGAATGCGGCGCGGGCGCGGACGCGGCTGGCGGCCCTGAAAGCGGAAGCCGAGGCGGCCGCAGCGAAGCAACGCGCGCAAGCGGCGCGGGAGGCGGAGGCGCAAGCCTGGGCGCTGGCGCAGCGCACGGATACCAAGGCTGGGTATGAGCGGTATTTAGCGTCCCACGCATCCGGCGCCAACGCAGCCGCCGCGCGCGCGAAACTCAAAGCGATAGAGCGCCCCTCAACGCCCGGCCAGGTGTTCCGCGATGCGCTCTCGGGCGGCGGGCAAGGCCCCGAAATGGTCGTGATCCCCTCGGGCCGTTTTGTGATGGGCTCGCCGTCGTCGGAGGAAGGCCGCGACGATGATGAAGGCCCGGTCCGGACTGTGCGGATCGACTACCAGTTCGCGGTGGGCAAATACGAGGTGACTTGGGCGGAATGGGGCGCATGCGTCGCCGACGGGACGTGCGATGATGCGGGGCCGGCGAGCACAGGCGGGGATGAAGGCTGGGGTCGCGGATCGCGTCCTGTGATCAATGTCGATTGGAACGATGCTCAGGCCTATGCGGGTTGGCTGTCTCGCAAGACGGGTAAGACCTATCGCCTTCTGTCTGAGGCGGAATGGGAGTATGCGGCGCGTGCGGGGACGACGAGCGCCTATCCTTGGGGAAACGATAGGAATGGGGGGTGCGCGTATTCGAATGCGGCCGACATCACGGCGAAACGAGAAGATAGTAATTGGACGACTTCAACTTGCGACGACGGCGTAGGCAAAAAAACAGCGCTGGTTGGCAGATATCAGGCAAACGCTTTTGGCCTTCACGATATGATCGGCAATGTCTGGGAATGGACGCAAGATTGCTGGAACGCCAGTTATTCAGGGGGTCCGTCGAACGGCTCTGCTTGGACAATCGGAGAATGTTCGCGTCGTGTTCTCCGCGGTGGTTCCTGGAGCCACATTCCGCAGAGCCTTCGCTCGGCGAACCGCCTCAGGGGCACCACCGCGGACCGAGGCAGCCTTGTCGGTTTCCGTGTGGCCAGGACGCTTTGACCCCTTTTTCCTTTAGCGCGGGCGAGAGCCCGCGTCTTGTACCGGCGAAGCCGGTTCGATTTTTTTGCTCTGCCGGGCGACTCCGATCAATCTCAATATTGATGATGGTTGCAGCCTCGAACGCGTTTCGCCTGCTTCACGCCCGCGCTTCGGTGCGGTCGGCCGTCATCCCTGCACGGTCCCCTCGCGTCGTGTTCTCCGCGGTGGTTCCTGGAACAACAATCCGCAGAACCTTCGCTCGGCGAACCGCAACAGGAACACCACCACGAACCGAAACAACAATGTCGGTTTCCGTGTGGCCAGCACGCTCCACAAATGGGCCGGAGCCGGCGATCCTAAGGGACCGCCGGGTGCGCCCGGAGTGCGTCCAGGACCGCGCATGATGAGCGGGCGCGGAGTAGGATCCGCGCCGTCAAGACCCCGCCGCCGTCTTGCCGGACCTGCGAGCCGGGACGGCGGCGGGCTTCGCATAGTTGAAGCCCGCCCCAACGCGGTTTGGATAGTAGCTGGAGCGTTACGGCTAAATGCATCGTAGTTAAAACAAATCGCAGGCGCCTATAAGTAAACCATGCAGACAAGATCGACGGCGCAAAGACGCGATAGCCGCACATACCCTCTCGAGCCAGGCTTATCTGCGTTCCCCTACTTGCTTATGAAACGCTTCTGCCCTTCGTCAGCTTCCAAGAAATCCCTCCGCCGCGCACGACACCCGACACCGCTTTGCCCCTACCGCGCTCAAGCACATCGCGCCATGGAACCAGCGTGAAATCCTTAGTCCATTCGATCAGGGCGTATCGACCGCTCGGACGTTCGATCGCCTCTGCGTAAACACCGTGAACCTCTCCCACGTCTGGCGCGGCGACGTAGGGTTTCTGCAGGCGCTTTGAGAGGTCTGCGCCAGCCTCTTCAAGATCGCGCGCTTTGAGCGCGTCGAGAATTTCCGGCGCTAATCTCTTCGTCCCTAGCTTAATAAATCCCCCGTGTTCCAGAAACGCCAAGCGCTCCCGCCTCGCCCTTGCGACGTCGCCGCCAAAGCCCCTCGCTGATTCGTCGATGTCATAATCCCTGAGATGTCGGTCCAACCAGGTCGCGCCGATCGCCGTCTTCATGGCGCCCAGGGAGAGTTTGGATCGGATGTCTATCTCCACCGGCCGTCGAACCGCCCTCGCCTGTTCGATCGCGGCGGCGCGGGCGAGGTAGTCGCCGGGAATGGTCCATTCGCCGTTGCTGCTGCGGACGGCGCAGCCGACGCGCCGCATCGCTTCCAAGCGCCGGACATGGGCGCTGATAAATTCCGCCCGTGCGCCCGGATCGGCGGCGCGATGAAGCTGCGCGCTATAGCGGCCATTATTCTCATCGGCGATGCGCGCGATTGTTTTGTCGGATAGTCGCGGCTCCGCCGCCGAGGGCGTCACAGTTACGATGAAGCCCGCCTCAACCTCAGCGAGGCGATCGGAGCCGCCAATGTCGACATAGACGACGCGCCCGTCTTCCCGATCGATCAGGACGTAGGCGCGATCTTCGACGTCGTCTGCGACGCCGAGCGCCACAACCCGTCCTGTCATCGCCGAGGCGTCTTTAGCGGCCGCATCATAGATTGACGCGCTGTCGACGGTGTGCGCCCGTCCCGCGCGCGCCAGACCGCAATTGATCGCTTTGACGACATCTCCGCGCGCGCCCATACGTTCGAGCGTCGCGCGCGTATCGGTCCGAAGCCGCCAGCGATCGCTGTCCAGCGCCTCGGCGAGACCGAAGCGCTCAAGTTTTCGAAGGCGCGCGCGCTCGATACGTCTAAGCCAGTGCTCGCCGGGACGACCAGTCGCCTTCAGATCAGCAACGCCGCCCTCCGCGCGACGAATCAAACTTCGATCGATCTCCGTTAAGCGGTCTTGACCGACCATGCGCGCGAGGCGGCGCTTGCCGTCGAATTCACTGACCGGACCAAGCTCGAGATCGACGAGCGCTTGGGCGCGTTCGCGTACGCCATGCGCGATGTAGGCGCGAGGCATGACGAGGTCACGGCCATCCTCGCGCCGTCCGGCGACCACGAGGTGAATATGGGGGTGGTCGGTGTCGTAATGATCTGCGGCGACCCAATCGAGCCTCGTCTCCAGATCAACCTCCATCTGAGCGACGAAGTCCCGCGTGAAGGCTGGAAGGTCCGCCATATCGGCGGCGTCCTCCGGCGAAATCACGAAACGGAATTGATGGCGGTCGCCGGCGCCGCGGTCCAAGAACGCATTAGCGTCGGCCTCGCCAGCCGCATCGAACAGACCGGCGCGCCCGCCATCGCGTCCGGCGCCGTCCCGCGCGATATAGGAGAGATGGAGCCGTTGAGCGCCGGCGCCGCGCCCGACCATGCGCACGATACGGGCTTTGACCAAGACGCGGCGATAAAAGTGAAGCGCGCGCCCTGAAGACCGTGGCAGGCGATTGCGCCCCTTGCCGACGCCGGCGAGCCGGCCTGCGCCGCGGGCGGCCTGTCGTAAGAAACGCTGCGATTTCTGAACGCCGGCGGGGGAGCGGATGCGGCCGAGCCTGATTTCGAAGCCGTCATCGCCCTCGCTCACGGCGTGACGTTCCGGACCATCAGGTGACTTTGCGGGCTGGGAGGCCTCCCACTTTCGCCTGCGAATGTTGGGCTTACAACGCATCTACCGGGCCTGCCCGCCTTATGCGGAGCCCTCCCAAAAAAGATGTGCAGACAAGGGGATAAGGCCTTAGGAGGCCTCCTCGTTTTTATCTTGCCCTCCGCGCCAAAACCCCGCGCCCCGCCCTGGTCTGAAACGCCATCGCTGTTCTGCTTCTTCCTCGCGCCGCCGAGATAACGGACGGTTCCCAAAACGAGATCTCTGTGAACCGGACCGAAATATCGGCTGTCGAAAGAGGCCTGCACATCGTTTGAGACAAGGAAGATCTCGTTGGGGGCGAGCTCGAAACATCGGGACAATTGCGGCAGGTCGCGTCCCGCTCCGTCCCGCGCTAAGGCGTGGATGTCGGGATGGTTTGGCGCGCGAACGGTTTGGTTCTCGATACAAATCCTATCTCCACCGACCGCCCAAACAGTTTTGAGAAGCGGCGCGCCGGATGGGAGGTAGCCGCGCGCTTCGGCCAACGCCTGAGCCTCCGGCGTCGCGAAGGCTGCGACCCGTACGCCGGGCACGATCTCACCGGAGGGGTTAAGCCAATACCATCCGCGCGGAGCGCTTTCGCTCGCATTGTAGATTACACGCGGGACCGGGGGCGCCATGATCTGAAAGACTGCGCCCGCGGAGACCGCGGCCGCCGCAGCGAACGCGAAACCATATCGAATACGCTTTGACCGTTTCACCGGGCCGCGGCCTGCAGTCTCGTGAAGTCGTGCGGCTCTTGCTTCGTCTGAAGGCGATTTTGGAGATGCCGCCAATAGGCGGGCGTTATTGCCGTTAATCCCCCTGCGCTTTGTCTAAGCTGGTCCAGCGCCTTCAACGCAGTCCGGACTTGCGTCACGCCCGAGGCGTATAAGAGCGGGTCGGCGCCGGGGAAAACACCGGGCAATCGCGCGAGTGGTCCGGCGTGAACGGTCTGGGCGACGACAAGCCGCCAATCCTGGGTTCCATAACGATCAGCGCGCCACGCTTCGTAGGCGAAGATCTCGCCGGGCTCGAAACAAACGAATTTCCGTCGCCAGCCGCGACGTATGTCGAATGCGGGCCGCCCGAACAGTAGACGTCTGTTGAGACGGTTTTTCCGATAGGCGCAGACAATGATCGTGAACCGACGCTCGCGATCAGCCATCATTGCTAGGCGCACCCGGATCGGTTCCGAAACTTCGGCGGCGCGACCACGCGATTAGATCGTCGATATGATAGATGACTTTGCCGCCATGCTTGCGATAACGCGGCCCCTCTCCTCAGCAACGCATGTTTTTGAGTGTTCGCGGCTCAAGGCGCAAATAGTCGCCAGCCTCCTCCGACGTGAGATACGGACTTCTCCGAAAGTGCTCCATACTGTCCCCCCGACACTTGGAATTAGGCGCCGGGCGATTGCGCCCGCGCTGGATCATTCAGCTTTGGTTTCAAGGCTTTAGCGAGTGGCGAAATCGCGACGTCGCCATATCGCCACGTCTTGGGGGTTGAAAAACCCGGCTAGAGCGCACGTTGCGCAAGAAGGTCGCGATATCCGCCGTCTACAAAGGCCCGGCCTTTGTTGCGTGCGCGACGCGCTCGGTCTTTGAGGTAATTGCGCGGACCTGTCCAGGCTTCCGAAACGCGATCCTCGCCATAGAGCGTGATTGCGATGTCTCTAAGGCCGCCGCCAGAAGCATAAATGTCGAAAGCGGTCAGCGCGTTTGCAAGCGGCTCGGTATTCCGTCGGCGTCCGATGAGCGACAACTTGCCGCCCTGCGCGCGATGGAGCGACAGCAATTGTGTCGCCGTATCAAGGCGACGCCGGGCGTACCGCGCGCCATCGATACGAATGCCCACGCGTGTGTGTTCGTTCAAAGGCCGCGGCGTTTTTGCGAAAAGCTGAATCCAAAACCGACGGCCGGCAAGACGGATATGAAGAAGATCGTCTCCGACCATCAGCAAGGTTCGCCGCGTCTGCAGGCGGGACAACACGATTTCACCCTCGTCTGCGAAGCCCTCATCCGAAACGGGCGACAAGCTGACCTGCAAGGCTCCGGCGAGCAGATCGGGCCGCCAAAAGACATCTGCATCGACGGCGGATTTGTCGGGGTCTGCAAAACAGAGAAGGCCCCATTCTTCCGGATGGGGCGCTGGGCCGTCCTGACGAAGAAGGCGCGCTCCGGTCGTCAGAGTTTCGGCTTTAGGCGCGCGCTCGCAGGCGGCTCGCCAGTCCGATCGGTAGGTGTTGTTGCGCCGAAGACCCTCCCAGGCCCAAGCCGCGTTCGGCATCGCCGGAAACGGCGATCTCGTCAGCATCACGTTTATCGCCCCAACCCCAAACGAAGCGGCGCCTTTAAGACGGCGCTTCAAACACTTGGGCTCCACGCAAAATCCGCGCCGGCGAAAGCAGAGCGATACGCTCAAGGAAGCTGCTTGGCAGTTTTTTTAGATAACGCCGACATCTTCGGCTTCGAGGACTACGTCGTTGACTCCGACGTCGTAACTGCCGTCACCGATGCCAAAACACATGGACCTCGCCGGCGATTTCGAAGGTCTCGGCATCGCTGATTGCGAGATCGCGCGCCATGGCGCGCCAGTCGATATAGTATTGCAGCGGCTCAGGGATCTGCGTTGTCTGCTCGGTCAATTCCTGCGCGAACGCTTCAAGGTCTTCGTACGACCCGGCATATCGGTTTTCCAACGCATCGCGTGCGGCCCCGACATCGCCGTAGTGAAAGACAAGTTCAGCGGCGAGATCGCCCTTTTGGGCGATGAATGCGGCGATGTCAGCGATTTCGGCGACACCCTGATACTCGCCGATTCTCAGCGGGCCAAAGCCTTCGTAATCATGGATCGCGTATTCCTCTGCGTCAGGGATCGGCGAATTGGCGAGCATTGCTCGGATGGCCGCGAGGATGTTCGCCTCGTCTTGGTTTGCACTGATCCACGCGCCGTGAAGCATGGCGTTATTGTAGCTGGCCAGGCAGGCGACGTAGATGCGAATTTCTGCTGCATCGGATTGGGATGTTGCTGTCATTGGTCTTCTCCTATGTCGATCGGCGCGGGATATCCGTGCCGATACGCGCCGCAGGAGACGGGCGTGGCGGGGCGCAACCCCTTTACCGCAGGCGCGCAGCGGGGGTTGCGGCCCGGCGCGGCTGGCTTAGCGTCAAGCGTGAGGTCGGGTGAATCCGGGGACGATCGAAACAGGAGACGGGAGTTTGGCTCTCACACGACGCTTCTGCGTCCTATTGCGGACCTGCCGACCTAGCCAATTGCATATTCGACGTTTTTCTTCAGGTTGGTCGCCTAACCTCCCGGCGCAGCCAGCCAGTTAATGTGAAAGAGCCGAAAAACTCTATCCTCCGGCGGGGCAGGTTGGCGAGTGGACAACAGATACGAAATTGTGATCGCGAATCTCCCCCCAACACCGACAACGGCGTTCAGTTTGGACCCACATTGGACCCACGAACAAAATCGAGACTCTTCAAAGGCACGAGCCGATCGGCCAAAGGCCTTGTTTTTCTTATATTTCCGCCTGGCAGGGGCAGAGGGAATCGAACCCCCGACCCTCGGTTTTGGAGACAGATTGTTCAAACGCCGATCGCAGCATGAATTCGGCGCAAACCAAACGGCGAGCCGCAGTTGGTTATTTCACGACTGACTCCAGCAACCGATCGATCGCGTCAGCGACCCGCTTTTTTACACGTCTGTATTCGGCGCGATCATAGTGTTTGCGCGCAACAGTCGCGTTGCGTCCGTGATTGTGCCAGATGTCCAACCACGCCTCTTGCAGATCGTCATTGCTGTCGAGCAAATGGGACTTCATCGTGCGTCGAAGGTCCCGAGGCTGGAACCGCTCAATTCCCGTCTCGTCACAATAACGACGGATCGCCTGGCTCAGGGTGTTTGGCGTCACGTGCATCTCGGTCTGCCGAAAGCGGTGCGGAAACAGGAAAGGCGCTTCGGGATGCGCGAGCAATTTTGCGACGCTCAGCTGCGCTGCGGCCATCTCCGGGAGCGGCAGCGCGTGCTCCGTTTCATTCTTCGTCGCCGGGATCTTTAGCCAGACAGGTTCGCCATCTATCCACCATGCCTTCTCGCTTCGAAGAACTTCAGTGATCCGCACTCCGCCAAGACTGATTATGAGCCGGATGGCGCAAGTTGTTTGAGCCGATACGTATGTCGGCAAGCCTGACCACAGCGTTCTCAGCTCATCTAAACTTAGTTTCCGATGACGCGCACGCGACGCGCCTCCCCCGCCGACATTTGTTACGGGGTTCGTTTCAATTCCGAATAACACGTCACCGATATCTTTCGTCGGATCATTGTCTGCTAGCATGCCGCGCCTAAACGCCGACGATACGAACGATCGCGGATGAATTGTCTGCACGCCGGAGCGATAGATATCGCGAAGCCAATCAGCGACGTCTTCCGCCGTTACATTTCTCGCTAACGTGTTCTCGCCAAACGCATCGACGGCTGCGCGCGGCCCCGTAAGCAAATAGGTGCGGTTCGGGCCGGCGTTCTTTCCCTCCGCTTCCATCTGGTCAACGACAAACTCGAAAAGCTCGCGGACCGTTCCGAAACGGCTTTCGCGCTGAACAACACGTTTAACCGAAGGACTGTCGTCCGCCGTTTCAGCGCGCTTACGCGCATCCGCTAGAGAAATTTCCGGATATTTGCCGAGCCGCAACCTGCGTCTGCTGGCGGCGTCGCCCACCATCACGGAGAATGTTTTCGTCCTCGCGCCGACGCGGAGCCGCAAATTCGGACACGCAGCATCTACGTATTCCGTCGTCCCGGACGCGCTCCGCACATTGGCGATCCAGCGGTCGGAAAAGGCGAGCTTAGGCAATGGGTCCACTCCTGAGAATGAACCAAATTGTGAACCAAATCGCCAAAAACTGTCAATTTCAGGATTTTGGTTCATAAATTTTTGAAACGTTTTCAACGTCTTGGATGGTACCGCCTTCCCGGTTCGAACGGGAGACCTCTTGATCCACAATCAAGCGCTCTAACCAACTGAGCTAAGGCGGCGAACCGGCGTTGAAAAGCAGTTTCAGGGCCGCCGGTATACGTTGATCGCGCAAGCGCGGCAAGTCGCTTCGGCGGTGAGACACAGCATATGCGAACAGACAGTTGGATTGCGCCAAATGTCGGCTAAGCCATCAGCGCATAGCCGCGGGAGTTGATGTAGCTCTTAAGCTCGCGCACACGCGTATTTGGGCTGGGATGGGTCGACATCCATTCAGGCGTTGAAGACCGGCTCTCCCCGCCCATTCGTTCCCAAAGCCGAACGCTTTCGGTTACGTCGTATCCGCTGTCATACATGTAATCGACGCCCAGGAGATCCGCCTCTAACTCATGCTTGCGCGAATACGGCAAGATCACGCCCATTGTCAGCCCCGCCCCGCCGAGCGCTAGGAGCAATTGTTGTTGTTCCGTCGATAAATCCGATGAAGCCGCCGCGACGCCGGCCGCCACCATACCGACCTGCCCCAACATTTGTTGGCTCATGCGTTCAGAGGAATGCCGTCCGGTGACATGACCGACCTCATGGCCAAGAACGGCCGCCATTTGGTCGTCATTCTCCGAAAAATCCATCAGGCCTTTGTAGAATCCGACTTTTCCGCCCGGCAGAACGAAGGCGTTTTTGTCATCCGTGTCAAAAACGACGAATTCCCATTGCGTGCCCTGCAATTGCGGCGAGCGGGCGGTGGCGTTCGCGGCAATCTTCTTACCGATGCGCTGTAGCCTCGCATTCGCCGCGCGATCCCGCGAAATTGGGGTTTCTTGCTTGGTTTGCGCCCACGCTTGGGAGGCCATTTGCACCAATTCCCCTTCGGAGAACATGATCAATTGGGATCGACCTGTCGCTGGGTTGGTCGTGCAACCGGCCGCCGCACCCGCATAGGCCACCATCGTACCCGACCACAGACCGCGTACAACGTCGCGTCGATGCAAGGTCGGCATTTCACCGTCCGCCGCATTTAGAGTTTCGTGCAAATCGCACATAATTACATCTCCCCTGGCGCGCCATCCTAGCTTAAACAAGATCCCGTCACGGGAAAACCGTTATCGCGCGCCAGCTTATATGGGGTAAGCTCTCACATCGGTGATGAACCGGCCATGAAGGGGTGGATGAGATGAACAACGGACCAGGAATTCTTGGGGGATTTGTCGGCGCGCTGGCGCTCGCGATCGGCCTCGTATTCGCGGGCATGCAGGTCGGCCAAGGCTTTGTCGAAAGCCGCCTGGGCGACCGCTCTGTCACGGTGAAAGGCTTAGCCGAACGCGAAGTGAAAGCCGATCTCGCGATGTGGCCTTTAAAGTTTGCGCGCCGCGGCAATAATCTTGTCGCCGCCCAAGAAGCGGTCGACGCCGACATCGTCACCGTACGCCGCTATCTGATCGATCAGGGCTTCAACGCATCGGAAATCGAACCGCAAAAGCTGGAGGTCCGCGATGAAGGTCCCGGCTATGGCAATAACCGTCCCGTGGAGCGCTATACCGTTATTCAGACGCTCCTAGTGCGCTCGGAAAACGTCGATCTTGTCGCCGACACCAGCCGGAAGACCGGGGATTTGGTCAAGCAGGGCATTGTCGTGTTTGAGGATTGGGCGGCCCAAGGCGCAAGCTTCATTTTCACCGGCCTCAACGAAATCAAGCCGGGCATGATCGCCGAAGCCACACAAGACGCACGTGCGGCGGGCGAACAATTCGCCAATGATTCCGGCGCGACGCTTGGCGGCATCAAAACCGCCAACCAGGGCTATTTCTCGGTATCAGGGCGAGATGAAATTCCAGGCGTCGGCCCAGAACAGCAGATCAACAAAAAAGTCCGTGTGGTGACGACTGTGACCTATTATCTGGACGATTAGCGCGTCGACCTAAATCACGCCGTCCTTTTTCAGCGCCGCCAGATCCTCGCGTCCGAGTCCGAGAAGGCCGGACAAAACATCCTCATTGTGCGCGCCGACGGTTTCGGGGGCGGTCGTTCGCACGTGACCCGGCGTTTCTGAGAGCTTTGGAAAAACGCCCTGCATGGACATTTCGCCATGTTGAGGATGCGGCACTTTGATCAGAGCGTCCCGCGCTCTGAAATGCGGGTCCTCCAACATATCCGGCGGCGTATAGATTTTCCCGGCCGGAACGGCATATTCGGTCATCAACGCTTCGAGCTCATCAATCGTCAGCGTTCTGGTCCAATCCGCGATCAGTGCGTCAAGCTCAGCCTGTCGCTCGCCGCGGGCGTGATGGTCGGCGTAGCGCGGATCTTCCGCCAATTCCGGCCGACCCATAGCCTCGCACAATCGGGCGAAAACGCCATCTTGATTAGCGCCAATCAGATACTCTCCATCCTTGCAAGGATAAACATTCGAGGGCGCAATCTTGGGCAGGATCGGCCCCGTCCGTTGGCGCACCACGCCGTTGACGCCATAGTCGACCACCGAGCTTTCCATCACCTGCAACACCGCTTCGTAAAGCGCGCTGTCGACGACCTGCCCGCGCCCCGTTTGGTGGCGATGATTGAGCGCCGCAAGCGCGCCTAAGCATCCATAGGTCGCCGCTAGCGTGTCGCCGATGGACACGCCCATGCGCGACGGCGGTCTGTCCGGATCGCCAACAATGGCGCGCCAGCCTCCCATCGCTTCGCCAATACCGCCAAATCCCGCGCGCTGTGCGTAGGGGCCGTCCTGGCCGTATCCCGAGACGCGCACAATGATCAGTCCTGGGTTCTCCCGCTGCAGCCTCTCCGGCGACATCTCCCATTTTTCCAATGTTCCGGGTCGAAAATTCTCAATCAAAATGTCGGCTTCAGCTATCAATCGCCGCGCGATCGCCTGACCTTGGGACGTTCGCAAATTGACGGAGACCGATTTTTTGTTGCGGGCGATGACCTGCCACCAGACGGGCGTTTCCCCCTGACCCCAGCCACGCATCGGATCGCCGGCGCCGGGTGCTTCCAGCTTGATGACCTCTGCGCCCATATCGCCCATGAGCTGGCCGCAAAACGGGCCGGCGATCAATTGGCCCATCTCCACAACGCGCAATCCGGATAGCGCTCCGCTCACCCCATTTCCCTCCGGCCCGAATTCGCTTGCGACGCCGTCTTGCGGCCTCGTCATTGGCGTAGATGCTAAGGTGCAGACTGCCGTCTTCCAAGCCTTGCCGACGCGAAAGGATGGAATTCGGAATGTAGCGCTAAAGCTGGAAATCGTAGACCGAACCTAGATCGAGGATCTGCGTCAGCTCGTCCAGCGACGCGCGGCACTCGTCCAATAAATCTGGATCCGAGATATCGGCGGGTTCCAGCCGGTCGCGATAATGGCGCTCCACCCAATCTTCTAAAACGCTTATCTTGGCATCGTCCAAAATCACCGCCGCGCCTAAGGCATCAAGCTCTTCATCGCTGAGCGCTACCCGCAAACGCAGGCAAGCAGGCCCCCCGCCATTGCTCATAGATTGCTTGAGATCGAGATAATGCGCCTCGTTGATAGGACCGTTCGCTGCAATCTGCGCGTCGACCCAAGCCTTTGTGGAGGCCGTCTCTTCGGCTTCCGTCGGCAGGATTAACGCCATCCCGCCATCAAGGAGCGTCACCAATTGCGAATTGAAGAGATAAGATGTGATGGCGTCGTCCAAAGACACATCGTCGGCGCGCGCTTCTAGGAAAACCGGTTCAAATCCCAGCGGCTCCGCGGCCGCGCGAATGGCGTCCAGCGTCCCCTCGCGATCTTCAAACGCATGTTCGTGAAACATCAGAGCCGGTCCGTTCGCCACGCTCACCACATCATTGTGGAAAGCGCCGGCGTCGATCGCTTTGGCCGCCTGGCGAATAAACAGCGTTTGTTCAGGCTTGAGCTGATGTTGATACGCCACCGCCTCGCTGCATTCCAAGGCCTGCCGCGCATCAAAGCGTTTTGCGCCTTCATCGCGCTCGAACGCGGAGCGGCCATAGACGAATAATTCCAGCGAGGCGTCGCCATGCGCCGCGCCCATGCGTCCATGGTTCGCGGCGCCTTCATCCCCCATGCGCCCGCCGGCGGGAACAGCGACGTGGTGCGCAAAGCGTGCATCATCCGCGAAAATCGCCTTCAGAACGCGCCCGGTTACGGGATGCTCGATCGATCGATGAAACATGGCGGACAGACTGGCGGGGGTGAAATGCACCCGGCCATCGGCGGTGTCCGCACTTGGGCTCACCGTCGCGGCATTCGCGGTCCACATACAGGATGCGGAGGTGACGTTCGCCAGCAGCGCGGGAGCCGTTTTCGCCGCATGTTCGATAATCTCGCGATCCGACCCTGCAAACCCCAGGCGATGCAGTGTCGGGATATGCGGCCGTTCATGCGGGGGCAAAACCGCCTGCGTCAAACCCAGCGAGATCAAGCGGCGCATCTTCGCCAGACCTTGCTTCGCGGCGGATTTGGGATTGGAGACGCCGCCGCCATGGCTCATCGAAGCGATATTGCCCTGCGACAAGCCGCCATAATTGTGGCTAGGGCCGACTAGCCCATCGAAATTAACCTCGCGCGTCATCGTCTCAACCGTCCAACAGCCCAGGAATAGGATCTTCATCTTTCGCGGGGCCCGGCGCGATTAAGCTCGCCATCGGCCACGCCGCATAATCCGCCGCGTAATAGCCCGCCGGTCGGTGATTGCCCGAAAGGCCCGGACCGCCAAACGGCGCGGCGCCCGACGCCCCTGTCGTCTGGCGGTTCCAGTTCAAAACGCCCGCGCGGACCTGGCTGGAAAATTGTTCAAACAGCGCCGCGTCATCTGAGATCAATCCCGCCGCCAAGCCAAAGCGGGTGTCGTTGGCCTCCGAGATCGCCGCTTCGAAATTTGGAACACGGATCACCTGCAAAAGCGGCCCGAAAATCTCCTCATCCTTGCGATCAACAATCGGTGTTACGTCGATAAGTCCAGGCGTGAGGAAGGCGGGTCCAACATCTAACGCTTCGACCGGTTTCAACGCCTCGCCGCCGTCGCGGATCAGCCCCTCTTGCGCGGTCAGAACACTTTGCGCCGCGGTCGCCGACACCAAGGATCCGATGAAGGGCTGCGGGTCGGCGTCCGGGGCGCCGACGCTTAAACGCTTCGACATTTCAACGACGGCGGCGACGATCCGATCGCCCTCTGCGCCGTCCGGCACGATCAATCGGCGCGCGCATGTGCAGCGCTGCCCCGCCGAGATAAAGGCGGACTTCACAATGATCCGCGCGGCCGACGCGACGTCTTCAACGTCCCATGCCACCAGCGGGTTATTGCCGCCCAATTCCAACGCGACGATCTTCTCCGGCTTTCCGGCCATCGCTTTGTGGATCGCTCGGCCCGCATTGACGCCGCCGGTGAACAAAACGCCGTCGACATCATCATGGCTGACGAGCTGTTCGGCCGGCGTCCGCGCGCCCTGCACCAGATTGACCACGCCTGCGGGCAGTCCGGCCTCTTCCCACATCCGCACCATAAACTCGGCCGTGGCCGGCGTTTGCTCGCTGGGTTTAAAGACCACCGTATTGCCGGCGATGAGCGCCGGAACGATATGTCCGTTCGGCAAATGCGCCGGAAAATTAAACGGTCCCAGCACCGCCATCACGCCATGCGGATGATGGCTGATACGCAAAGTGGCCGCGCCAGACGGCGCTTCTTTTGTCGGCGTACGCTCATGGTAGGCTTTGACCGATAAGCCGGCCTTTCCGGCCACCGCGCCGGCTTCAGTTCTGGCGTCCCAGAGTGCCTTCCCGCTCTCTTTGGAGATGATGGCGGCCAAATCCTCCTTCTTCGCCAGCGCGATCTCCGAATAGGCGTTGATAAAACTCAAGCGCTCGTCGAAAGACAGGCGGGACCAGGTTTCAAAGGCTTTGCGAGCCGCCGCAACCGCCGCGTCGACCTCCTCATCCGTCGCTTCATAGCCGGACCACACGACATCGTCCGTCACAGGGCTCGCGGACGCAAACGACCGTGCGCCCTCACAGCGCCAGGCGCCGTCGATGAAATGCTCGCCTGTCAGGCTCGTCATGCCGACTTGCTCCCGAGTGGATAAAATAAGATCTCGTCGGACGCGCCAGCGCCCAAGCGTTCTAGCGCCGCGCCGCGCGCCTCATCATCGCCGGTCTGCACCACGGCGAACCTTTTAAAATCCGCGAACGACAATAAGCCCTTTGCCGGATCGCCGCCCGCCCATTCGCCGGCGCTTGCACGTTCCGCATCCCGAACGATGGAAATGGTCTCCGTGTAGGCGTCGATATCGGGGCCGCCGTCGAAAATATCGACCTGCGAATTATAGCGAAAACCCTGGCTTTCCAGCAGCGCTTTCGCAGGCGCGGCGCCCGTATTTGGGCGAGCGATCGCAGCCCGCGCCTCGTCCGGCAGCAAGTCGACATAGATCGGATAGCGCGGCATTAGATCGGCGATAAAGCGGCTGTCGCGGGCGCTTAGCCCATCCGCGTCATTGAAATCCATACCGAAAAAATGCCGGCCGACAGCCTCCCAAAAGGGCGGCTTTCCCGTCTCGTCCACCCAGCCCCTGATTTCCGCCATCACGCGCGGCCCAAAGCGGATCGGATCTGCGGCGATCAACATTAAGCGGGCGAAGGACAGGAGCCTCCCGCGTCCGCCGCCCCGCGCTTCCGGCACAAGGAACAAGGTCCCAAGCTCGCTGTCGCCATGATAATCATTGACCAGATGAAGAATATCCAACTCCACCTTGGACGAGGTTTCCGGCGATAATTTGGACTGGCGCGATATGCGATAGCTGTAAAAGGGGCGGGTTGCGCCAAGATTGGTGAAAATGCTGGACGTTCCCGCAAGACGTCCATCTTCGTCTAACACTAGGAAGTAAGCCTCGCCCTCCGGCGTCCCGGACGGTTTTTCGAAAGCTCCAAGGGATTGTTCAATCCGCGCGGCCATATCCGCTTCGGTTTGCGGCATCGTCACCATGCCCGGATCGACCTTGTCGAGCATATCCACCAATTGGGGCAAATCGCTTTCGCGCGCAGGACGAACGACCGGTTTTTCAGAGGCTGCGGTCACGCCAGCTCCTTCGGCCAACGCGCTTCGCCCGACGCTAACATCAGCATGCTCAAGGCCGCCAAGCGCGCGCGCTCGGTGAAGCTCTCAATAACGGCGTATTCCTCGTCGGAGTGAATATAGGCGCCCCGAACCCCCATCGTGTCGACATTCGGCAGGCCGGCGGCTGACAGATTATTGCCGTCGCAGCATCCCCCCGTCGGCGCCCAGGCGATCGGCTGGCCGATATCCGCGCCCGCGGCTTTCACAGTCTCGAACAAAGCTTGCAAAGAGCCCGTCATGGGTTTAGCCGGCCGGTGGATGCGGCCATGTAGGCTGGTCTCAATGTCGGGACCAAACACGCCCTTCGCGATGGTGTCGCGGATGGCGGCGTCGATCCACGCCAAATCCTCCGGCGTGCGCGCCCGTATGTTCAATCGCACCACTGCAGTGTCCGGCACCACATTCAGGGCGACGCCGCCCGACACTAATCCGATGTTCAGCGTCACGTCTTTACGCTGACCGTTGAGCGCATCCAGCGCGCCGATAACCCGCGCCGCGCCCGCGATCGCGTTGCGCCCGGCCAGGAATTCCCGGCCGGCATGGGCGGCGCGCCCGCGCACGACAACGTCATAATTGCCGGAGCCCGCACGCGCGCCCGCAAGCGTGCCATCCGCAAGGGCCGGCTCGAAAACAAATCCGGCATCCGCACCGGTCGCGATCTTTTCCATGTACTCGTGAGACGCGTGAGAGGCGATCTCCTCGTCGGAGTTCAAAACAACGTCTATCCCTACATCCGCCGCGAAGGGCGAAGCCTCAAAACACTTCAAGGCCTCAAGCATAATTAAGAGTCCACCCTTCATGTCCGCCACGCCGGGTCCGTGCAGCGTGCCGTCCGGACGCTTCGCCACGGATTGAAAAGCTGAGGTTTCGGGGAATACCGTATCCAAATGTCCCGCCAACATGATGCGTTTCGACGCGTTCGGACGCGTGGAAAAATGCAGCATCGGCCCGCGCGGCGACATGACCTCTCGACCCGCCGGATCGATCGACGCCACCGGGTTCGACACAAGTTTGCGCACATCATAGTTCAGCGCGCCGAACGCCGCTGTCGCCAGATCCGCCATGCGTTCTATGCCCGGCAGATTGCCGGAACCGGAATTGACATTGGACCAAGCGGTTAAAGTCTCTGCGATACGGGCGTCTGCGGACCCAATCGCATCTAGGTGCGACGTCAAACGAGTCACGGCGGCAATCCTTTGCGTGATAAGCGAAATTGAGCCCTAACGGTCCAAATGGGAATTGGCTAGGGGCGAGCGGTCACAGCTTACGGTTGGGGACAAACGCAATCGCTGTCGCTATTCTGTCGAATAGGAGGAATTCGCCATGGACGGACTTGCGCCGAATAGCCCAATCAGCGTTGCGAAAAACTTGGCCCCGGATATCGCCGCGCGCGCGGATGAGATTGAAGATGCGCGCCGCTTGCCCGCGGATATAGCCAGTACAATGGCCTCCGCCGGCCTTTTCCGGATGGTTCTGCCTGAAACTCTGGGCGGCCTGCAGACGCCTCCAGCCGAATTGCTGCAAACAATCGAAATTCTGGCGCGAGCCGACGCATCTGTCGGCTGGTGCTTGATGATCGGCTCGACGACCGCGCTCAACGGCGCCTATTTGCCGCACGACGTCGCATCGGAAATCTTCGCCGACCCGGACACAATCACCGGCGGCGTATTCGCGCCGATGGGCAAAGCCGTGTCGAAGGGTGACGAGTACATTGTCGACGGCCAGTGGAAATGGGCCTCAGGTTCGGCCAATTGCAGCTGGCTCGTCGGAGGGTCGGTGGTGATTGAAGACGGAACACTACTGACATTTCCTGATGGATCGCCCAATCACCGGATGATGATCTTCCCGCGCGAAGATGTGGAGCTGATCGACACCTGGAATGTCGCGGGACTCAAAGGCACGGGGTCAGGCGACATCGCTGTGAAGGCCGCGCGGGTTCCTAAAGCCCGGTCAGTCTCCCTCATCGTCGACAAACCAACCGTCGAAGGCGCGCTCTACGCGTTTCCGGTGTTCGGCCTATTAGCGTTGGGGATCGCAGCGGTCGCCGCGGGCAATGCGCGCGCCGCGCTTGAGGACGTTAAAACCCTCGCGACCAGCAAGAAAGCGCCGGGCGCTAAGAAAAGCCAGGCCGAACGCGCGGCCGCGCAAATCGATCTTGCGAAGGCGGAAGCGTCCTTAAGGTCCGCGCGCGCATATCTGTTCGACGCAGTCGGCGCAGCGTGGGACCGCGCCGAGGAAACGGGTCAAATCGATATCGAGCTTAAGGCGGATCTTAGACTTGCGGCGACTCATATGACCCGAACCGGCGCTGAGGTGTGCCGCGCCGCTTATGATATGGGCGGAGGCTCGTCGGTCTTCTTGGACAGCCCTCTTCAACGCCGCTTTCGGGATGCGCATACGGCGACGCAGCATATGATGATCGCTCCGCCGACCTATGAATTGACCGGTCGGGTCCTATTCGGCCTGCCGACCGACGATAAGACGCTTTAGAGCATCTCCGCCGCGCGCTCAGACGCCGACCTGACATCAGACGCCAGCAAATCAGCGATCAAGGCGGCGCGCGCCTGAGACGTCGCCTCCAAATGATCGTCGGTGTTCGCCGCCAACGCGCGGTCCAAAGCTTCTTGCGCCTCTGCGCCGAACTTCTGGGGATTGTGCGCAATCAGGGCGCGCCCGTATTGCCAATGCAAAGAGGCGTTGTCGGGCGCAAGGTAAGCGCACCGCTCATAATGCGCGCGCCCTTTTTTGACGCTTGCGCCCATCACCGATGCGCCCAGCGCGCCGCCGCGTCGGCGCACCTCGACATGCCAAACGGCCAGAAATCCGTGGGCGTAGTAATTGTTGGGATCTGCGTCCAACACCATCTCCGCCAATTCGCGCGCCCGCTCGCCATTGCCGCTGGCCATAGCTTCGCGAACGCTCATCGGACGCGCTTGCATGGACAAGGAGATCGCCAATTGCATCAGTCCCTCGGCGTGGTCGGGCTCTAACGCCAACGCCGCCTCCGCGGACGCTTGCGCGCGCCTAAGCAATTCGCCGGATGCGGGTTCGTCCGCCGTGGCGTATTCCGCCAGCAACGCCCGAGCGGCGAACGCGTGTCCGTCCGCAGTTTCCAGCGCGTCCGCCGCACCCGCGGCGTCTTCATACGCGCCGACCGAAAAATACTCATAAGGCGTTTCTGACAGCGCGGGCGCCGCCCAGACGCTCGCCGCGAGAATGACGGCTGTTGCTCGCGCCCGAATTTGTCTCATCCAAGCCTCCGTCCAATTCGTGAGTCCCATCACGAATCAAAACCTAGGTCATAATGCGACGAAGTTTACCCTACGCACCGAAATGTGACCGCGTCCGCACAGCAAATTGCAGCTTAGGCGCCGCTTGCGAGACGCGTTTCGATCAGGGCGCGTGTCTCCTCCACACCGTAAAGCGCCATGAAGCCGCCAAAGCGCGGTCCCTGCGATTGGCCGAGCAAAACCTCGTAGATCGCTTTGAACCAGTCGCGTAGCGGCTCGAATTCATGCGCTTTACCGACCTCAAACACCAGGGTCTGCAACGCCTCGCCGGTCACCTCACCATCAAAGGCTGCAAGACGTTCGGCGAGATCGGCAAGGGCCGCGCGCTCTTTTTCATCAGGCGTTCGATAGGATTTTTGCGGCTTCACAAAATCCGCATAATAGCGGATCGCATAGCCCGCCATTTGATCCAGATAGGGCGCGTTCTCAGGCGTTGCTTCGGGCGCATAACGCGAGATGAAGCCCCACAATACGTCTTTTGTTTCGGCGTTGGCGACACTTACAAGGTTCAACAACAACGCGAAAGACAGCGGCGTTCCCCATGTCGGAGGTTGGCCGCCATGAATGTGCCAGGCTGGGTTTTCGAGCTGTTTGTCCGCCGTCTCCTGATGGTATTTGTCGAGGAAGGTCAAATACTCGTCCACGGCTTTCGGAATGACGTCGAAATGCAAGCGTTTCGCCGTACGGGGCTTTTGGAACTGGAACAGCGCCAAGCTTTCCTGCGGCGCATAAGCCAGCCAATCCTCGACCGAAATGCCATTGCCTTTCGATTTGGAGATTTTCTCGCCCTTATCGTCCAAGAATAATTCATAGACGTATTGCACCGGCGGCTCGGCGCCCAAGATCCGGCAGATTTTCGAATAGATCGCGGCGTTGGCCTGATGATCCTTGCCGAACATCTCAAAATCCACGCCCAGCGCGGCCCAACGCATGCCGAAATCCGGCTTCCATTGTAGTTTGACATGCCCGCCGGTAACCGGAAGTTCGGTTTCAGTCCCATCCTCATCATCGAAAACAATCGTCCCGTCCGACGCCTTCACAGACTTCGTCGGCACGTAGAGAACGCGTCCAGTTTTCGGTGAGATGGGCAGGAAAGGGCTGTAGGTCTGACGGCGCTCTTCGCCTAGCGTGGGCAGCATGACGTCCATAATGGCGTCGAATTTTTCAAGCGCGCGCTGCAAAGCCGCATCATACGCGCCGGATTTATAAAGCTCCGTCGCGGAGCGGAATTCATAGTCAAACCCGAAACTGTCCAAAAAGCTTTGAAGCCGCGCATTCATGTGCGCGCCATAGCTCTCATGCGTACCGAAGGGATCTGGCACATCCGTCAGCGGCTTTTGCAGATGCTCCGTCAGCATGTCGGCGTTGGGCATGTTGTCCGGAACTTTGCGCATGCCATCCATATCGTCCGAAACGCAGATCAGCTTGGTCGGGATCTTATCATCCGTCAGCGCGCGAAACGCATTACGCACCATGGTTGTGCGTACCACTTCGCCGAATGTGCCGATGTGCGGCAGTCCAGACGGTCCGTAGCCTGTTTCGAAAATCACTGGCCCGGTCTTGGGGTTTCCGCGCTTTTCCGCGATCTCGAGCTTCTTCTTCAGCGCCCGCGCCTGCTCAAAAGGCCACGCCCTGGCGGCCTCCGCCATAGAGACAAGATCGGCGATCGCCGCGTCGGTCATGTAATGCTCCTGACAAAGATGACGGGGGCGTAGCGGCGGGCACCGCCCTCGTCAATGGAGCTGATCGCGCTTGGATGGACGAAGGCGGCTTAAACTAAGTCGGGCGTACTTTCAGGATTGTACCCTTGGCGCTTTCAACGACGACTTCAGCGCCTTCCAGCAAGACGGCGTCCGCGTCCGCTTCAGCGCGCCATTCGCTGTCGCCCAACTTCACCCGGCCGACGCCGCCATCGAAAGCCGCGGCGGCGTGCCCGCGCTTGCCGACCATTTGAGCCGCGCGATTGTTGAGATTGGGGTGGGTCTCCGGCGGTCTACGAATACCGGCGAACACGGTGCGGCCCATAATCACCAAGATCACCGCGATGACCGCGAAAACCGCGAATTGCGCTTGCCATCCATCCATGCCGCTGGGCGCGATCGCTGCGTACACAGATGTGAGCGCGGCGGCGATGGCGATCCACAACAGATCGAACGTGCCGGCGGAGACTTCAATAACCAGCAGCGCCAACGCCAGCGCCAACCAATGCCATGCCGTCAATCCGCCTAAAACGTCGATCATCGCGATCCTCCCCAGGGGTTGGCGCTGGGCGGCGTGGACCCGTTAGGACCGTCACCATCGCCCTTGGGCTTGAAATCCTCCGTCAGCGCGCGAATGCCTTCAATCGCACCAGCAATGCCGGAGAATTCGGCCGGAATAATGACGGTTTTCTGTTGCTTCGACGTCGCCAACGCCTTGAACGCCTCGATATAGCCTTGTCCCAAAAAGTAGTTGATAGCGCTGACGTCGCCGCGTGCGACGGCTTCAGAGACGGCTTCAGTGGCTTTCGCTTCGGCTTCCGCCTCCCGCTCACGCGCTTCAGCGTCGCGGAACGCTGCTTCTCGCCGGCCTTCAGCTTCCAGAATTTGGGATTGCTTTTCGCCTTCCGCGCGAAGAATCGCCGATTGCTTTTCGCCTTCGGCCGATAAGATTTCCGCGCGCTTTTCCCGTTCCGCCTTCATCTGGCGGGCCATGGCTTCTGTGATATCCGCCGGCGGAGACAAATCCGCGATCTCAATACGCGTGACCTTCACGCCCCAAGGATTGGTCGCCGCGTCTATAACGGACAAAAGCCGCGCATTAATATCGTCCCGATTGGACAAAACCTCGTCCAGATCCATCGAGCCGACGACTGTCCGAATATTCGTCAGCGCCAAATTGGTGATCGCGCGCTCTAAATCATTCACCTCATACGCCGCGGGGACGGGGTCTACCACTTGGATAAAGACAACAGCGTCGCACGAGACCATCGCATTGTCTTTTGTGATCACTTCTTGGCGCGGCACGTCCAGCACCGTCTCCATCATATTCATCTTGCGGCCGACCCGATCGAAAAACGGGATTAAGAACGCAAGACCGGGCTGAAGGATCCGCGTAAAGCGACCAAACCGCTCAACCGTAAACTGATAACCTTGCGGAACGACCTTAACGGCGCTCGAAATGAAAAATAACGCCAGTACAAATACAATAATTGGAACCGCATATTCCATATTCTCAAAACTCCCTCATATAGTGTCATGTATTTTAACACAAAAACGCCACCCAGTCTAGAAAACTGAGCGGCGTCTTTTTGCATACTATTCTGTATTTAGCGCCAGACTAAAGCTGCTCGAGCATGTATTCTGCAGATGAAACTTTAAACTCTCCACCGTCTTCGACATTGAGTTCCTGGACGACGCCGTCTTTGACGACCATTGAATAACGCTGGGAGCGAGATCCCATGCCAAAACCTTTCCCATCCATCTCTAGACCAATGGCCTTCGCGAAGTCGCCATTGCCGTCCGCCAGCATGACCACATCCTCGCCGACGCCCTGATCCTTGCCCCAGGCGTCCATGACGAACACATCATTCACGGAGGTGCAGGCGATGGTGTCGACGCCCTTCGCGCGAAACTCATCGGCCTTTTCTTTGAACCCCGGCAGATGTTTGGCCGAACAGGTCGGCGTAAACGCGCCCGGCACTGCGAAAAGCGCGACAGTCTTGCCGCCGGTGAGGTCGGCAATGCTGATCGGGCCTGGGCCGTCCGCTGTCATGGTCATGAAAACCGCTTCGGGCAGTTTATCGCCTTTTTGTATCGCCATGGATCTTATCCTCTCCCTGCGGCGCTTGGCGCCGCGTTGTGCTTTGACGTTGCAGGGAAACCTAAGGGCGCAGCCGGATAAATCGACCCCCAAAACGATGATAGGAACAATAAAATCCGCGACGCAATCGCCTAGAAGGCGAATGACGCCCTTGCGCGTCATCATGATTGGGTCAACCATAAGCGACATGCGAAGGAGACATTCGCTTGGACCAATCACTCGCCGGTAAACTGCTAATTGCGCTGCCCTCGATCGAGGATCCGCGATTTAAGCGGGCGGTGATTTTGCTATGCGCTCACAATGAAGAGCACGCGATGGGCATTGTGCTCAATCACACAATGGATGATTTGACCCTGCCCGATTTGCTGGATCAGCTCGGCGTGGACGGCGAGGGCGCCAGCGAAGAAGACCCCATCCTCGTGGGCGGTCCGGTCGGTCGGGATCGCGGCTTTGTTCTCCATTCAGAGGATTTCGACAGCGAGGGCGCCACGCTTCCCGTCATAGAAGGCGTGTGCCTTACCGCCACCAAAGACGTGCTTCACGCAATGGCGTCTGATTTGCCGCCGGAACGCGCGGTCTTGGCCTTAGGCTATTCCGGTTGGGGCGCCGGGCAATTGGAAGAGGAGCTCGCCGGCAATGTCTGGCTGGTCGGCGATCCAGACATGGAGATTGTGTTCGATCGATCCTTCGACACGAAATGGAGCCGCGCGCTCGCCCGCATAGGCGTTTCCCCGCATCAGCTGCAGGTTTCGGGCGGACGCGCTTAAACGGTCAGCAGATCACCGCAAATCGCCTCAAGACCGGCTTGATCGACCGCGTCGAACGCGTTGAGGCGTTCAGAATCTACATCCAGAACGGCCGCCAAGCGCCCTTCCGCATCAAAGACGGGCGCCACGATTTCAGATTGCGACCGCGCGTCGCAGGCGATGTGGCCGGGAAACTCATGAACATTGGCGACCAATTGCGTCTCTCGGCGCGCAGCGGCTGTTCCGCATACGCCCTTGCCAAAGGGAATCCGCAAACACCCCAACGTTCCTTGATAGGGGCCCACCACTAATTCGTCGGGCCTGTTGGGGTCGACAACGTAAAACCCGGTCCAAAAGAAGCGTGGCGCAAATGCGTGCGCGAGCAAGCAGGCCGCGGAAGCATAGCGCGCCGTGTGCGACGGTTCTCCTCTTACAATCGATTCGATCTCAACTTTTAACTCGCGATAACGCGTCGCCCTTTCGAAGGCGGCCTCAGCTCCCGCAGTCTCTGCGCCAATTTCCATAATGAGCTCCAATCAGCCCGTTTCATGCACGAATTTCGTCAGGTTAATGCCTCATTGACCGATTAGCGCCAATCTCTGTGTCCAGGGATAGATATTTGCAGCTTAGGAGCTGGAACTTTGCCGCCGCTTTTGAAATTTGGCCTCGCCGCGGTCGCCGCAACATTTGTGATTGAAACGCCGACCGCGCGTGCGGAATCGACCGTTAAACCGATCAAGGAAGCGTCTCTTTCGATACGCCCGAAATCGGAAAAACGGCGCAAGCAAACGCTTGTCTACACGATTATGAAATCGGCGCCTCCGACTTCGGCCCCATCGCCGCTGCCGGAAGGCCGTGCCGGCTACCTGCTCCAAGCAGGCGCGTTTGAGCAGATTGCGGACGCTGAAGCGGCCTATGAGAAGCTTGGCGAACTTGGCCACGCCGAGATCACCACGACGCGAGCGGTCGGACAGGATTATTATCGCGTTCAGCTGGGCGCTTGGGCCACCCAAGAAGCTGCCGTAGAGGCTTGCAGCGCCGCTTTGACTCTCGCCGTCGACGAATGCGAGATCGTCCCACCGACCGCACAATAGCCGAAGCAAACGCCTACGGACGCTATCTTCGAAGCGATGATCCCGTTTCATCCAAACAAAAAGGCGCCGCCTCCAGATACGTAGGCGGCACCCTTCTGTTTTTTTCGTTGGATGACAAATGTCGGACCGCCGCTGCGGTCCTACTGAAACCTAGCGCTGCAGCGTCAAACTGACCACAAAGCGATTGACGCTATAATCTTGCTGACCCGCCAGACCGGTCGAATCTTGGTCGGAATAATAGTAATTCGCCGAGACGCCGACATTTCGGCTCAACAGATACGTGCCGCCGAAATTCGCGCCTATGCGCTCGTCCGCACGATCAATGCCTTCATAATCATCTTCCGCGTAGCTGAGGCCACCGTTGAGAACAACGTTGTCGAGCAATTCGTAATCGAGCTCCGCAGACGCTGCGGTTCCCGTGTATACGCCCGATCCGATAATTGCGGATGGCTGCAGCGCCCGACCCGCGCGGAAGGTCGCAGTCATTAGCGGGGTTGCGAACCATTCGAGCAACCCATCCACGCTTAGTCCGTCGACTTCGGCTAGGTCATTGTCGTCAAATGAACGCGTCAGATAGCCGACGCCGACTTGTCCGCGGACCAAATTCGACAGATCGAAATCAGCGCCCACATCGAATGTGTAACCACTCGAATTCCGCGTAAAATCATCGCCGGATGCATCGTCAAAAACCGAATCATACTCTCGCGCCAGATAGCGCGCGCGCGTGAAAATTGCAGTGTCCGAGCTAAGAGCATAGTCGCCGCGAAGCTCAAGGCTGTAATCCTCGCGGTCGCGGTTGTCTTGGTCGATTTCAACGCCGCCAAGCAATTCACCGTCGTCAAAATCAAACGATCTTATGTCGAAAGTTCCGCCGAACCGCGTGCGGCCAAACTCTCGCTCCGCGCCGACATAAGCGCCCAAGGCTTGATACTCAATCGGCTCAAGCGAGCGGGTCGCCGCGCCCGCGGACGTCCGCGGCTCATGTAATAAAGCGTAGTTTAGACCGCCGTCGACTTCCGTATTCGACGCAAAATCCAAACGTCCGTTCGCCCCTATGTCGAAATCCGTCACGCTCTCATCGCCGAAATCTAGATATTCGCGGTGATTAACCGACGCGCGTCCTGATAAAGCGTGACGCAACCACGCCGTCGACATGTTCAATGACGGCACGATGCTGAGGATGACGTCGCTTTCTTCGTCATTCTCCGTCGCGAAAACATTGTCGGTGGAATCAGCGTCGATCGCGAGACGCGGTTGATAGAGGAAAGCGCCGGCCTGGATGGGCGGCACCTGGTACTCCGGACGCGGGCGTTCTTGAACAGAGACGTTGCGGTCACGCCGGAAATAGCTGTCATCGCCGTCCTGCGCCAATGCTGGCGCCGCAAAACTAACGGCCGCACACGAGCCCAAAAGGCCCAAAACAATTCTATTCGTCATCGGTGTTTCACCACCCGAAGTAAGCCAAATGGCCAATCAACACTGTCCGACGCCCAGGCCTCGCACACACGTTATGCTGGGGCTATACAACAGAAAAAGTGTTAATAATCTGACCCATCGCCCAGTGTTTGAACTGCAAAACGGCCGATTGCGAGTGATTAATAGTTAATGCGCGCGACCGGCGCCGCCATTACATGGCATCCCGAAGACCAGCCACGACGGTAAAGCTTCGCCTAATCCACAGAAGCGCGCAGCTTTTTCTCCCATTCGAACGCCGTCCCGATAATGTCGGAATACGCCTTTAGGCGCGGCGTCCACGCGGGGAGTTTCTGTGTAATCTGTGTTGTGTCTGCAACCAATCTTGGAGGGTCGCCAGCGCGCCGCGGCGCTATTCTTACAGGCAAATCACGGCCGAGATAATCGCCAAACGCTCGGACGATCTCCTTCACAGACGCCCCGCGGCCATAGCCGCAATTCAGCGTCAGGCAACCGCCATGTCCCGCCAGATGATCGAGCGCGCGCAAATGTGCGTCGGCCAAATCACTGACATGGATGTAATCGCGCACGCATGTGCCGTCGGCGGTCGGATAATCATCGCCGAAAATGTCCAAGACGGGACGATCGCCAAGCGCCGCCTGCGACGCAACTTTAATCAAATGCGTCGCGTTGCGCATGGATTGACCCGTCCGACCTAGAGGATCGGCGCCTGCGACATTGAAATAGCGCAGCACCGCGTAATCCAGCCCCGTCGCAGCCGACATGTCGCGCAAAATGGTTTCCGTCATCAGCTTGGATGCGCCATAGGGGCTGGCGGGCGCCTTGTCGGCGTCCTCGCCAATGCAATCCGCTAAGGTTGGGCCATAAACGGCCGCGGTGGAGGAGAACACAAAACGCGCCACGCCGGCGTCGCGACAGGCCTGCAGCAACTGTACAGTCTTGCCCGTGTTGTTCTCATAATACTCGAGCGGCTTCTCAACGGATTCAGGAACGATGATGCTGCCGGCGAAATGCATGACGGATGTCACATCATTCGCCCGAAGCGCATCAACGACGGCCGCATAATCCGCAATGTCCGCCTGCACGAAAACAGCTTGCGGCGGTATGTTCTCGCGCCGACCGTTGGCGAGACTGTCAAGCACGACGACGGGGCGGCCTTCATCTACGCAGGCCCAGGCCACATGCGAGCCGATATAGCCTGCTCCGCCGGTAATCATGATCGCTGACATGCCGCTTCCGTTCGTCTTCAAGTGTCTCTAACGACGTCCATGCATAAGCGGCGCCGCAAGATCGAAATCTACAAGTTAGCCTACAGCAGTTTGCAAGAAACGAACATCGCCACCTTCAGGGCGCGCCGCAGTCAGCACGCCGCTGAGATAAGCGTGGGTGTCGAGCCCGATCCGGCGATTGTCCGCAAAGGGGCGTCTTGCGGCGTGTGCCCATGAACCACTCGGAACGGTAACTGCGCCGTCTCGAGCAGAAAATCATCGCGCACCGACAAAAAATCGGCGTCGGTCTGCGCTTCGAAGGGCTTTGTAGGACCAACGCTCGCGTGCACAAATATGTAGGAGCCCAAACCACGTTTAGATTTCAAAGCTTTAAAAAACGCCGAATGCGTGTCGGGAGGTCTCGACGCAAAGGCATCGCGAATGCGCCGCCAAGCATCGGCGTCGGTTTTAAGCTCGGCGAGTTCGCCGCCGTAAGACATGATCGTCTCCAAACCGCCATACTCCGTCCAACGCGGCCCCACCCGTTCGAACGTTCCTACCGCCGACACGACGTCGACCCGCATCGAGCAGCGCGACAATAAGGCAATATTTTCAGATGTTTAGCCCGAAAGGCCTAAGCAATCACCGCTCGCAGCGCGAAGAAAAGGCCGAGCCAAAACACGCCGCACGTGGTCGCAACAAATGCAATCATTCTGCGTGCAGACCAGCGTTCATCGACATAAGTCGGCTGCGCGGAGACAGCGTCGTGCAACATGGCCTGAAGCGCTTTTGCGTCGTTGGTCGGCGCGTCCATGGACGGCAGCCGCCAATCATCGCACTTGATGTCCGCTGAAACAGAGTCGCGTTTGGGATGATCGACGCGGTCTGTATCCTGGTCTTGTTTCGCGAGAGACGCCGCCATTTTGTGCAATTCCTTCTAACGCGCCCTTTATTCTAGAAACTCCTTAAGTATTTGCTCCGGAGATCGATAAAATTGCACGAAATTCACCCGATCTTGGCCGATGGAATTTAGATGACGCCGTTCGCCTTGGCCGATAACAAGGATCAAGCTAAGACCTTTTCAAGAAACGTATAGCGAGCCGGCTCAAAGCGTGTAAACGCAATCCATATCGCGAACGTTTTGGGGGATATGAGTGACGGGGACGCGCAGATTAATGCGCGTTTGATTTTAGTATGGTGCGTGCTGCGAAGCTCATCTTCGACATGGCCCTGGCGACGTTCGCCTTTTGGGCGACCTACGACCTCATCGTCGCGCCTAATTTCAATTGGTGGTTCTCGTTTGAGCGCAGCCAGTTGGCTTTATCGCTTGCAATAACCTATGGGGCGATCGCGGGACTTTGCACGCTGGCGCTTCGCGTGGAGCGTTTGCCATGGCGCTTCGTCTCCCTGCCGGACATCATCGAATATCTGCGTATCGCCACCGTCACTGCAGCGGTTTATCTCGCGTTCGTGTTTGTTTTAAACAGGGCGACGGAGTTTCCGCGTTCAACATTTGCGCTGGCCTGGTTCTTTCATCTGACCGCGCTCGCAGGATCACGCTTTCTGGCGCGCGCGATTTATGAACGACGCTTGTCGGGCCTGATCACCTCGCCCTGGTCGGAGGACGCCGAGCAAGACGGGATGCTGATAATCGGCTCGCCCGATCAAGCCGACAGTTATTTGCGAGACCGCGAACGCGGCCTTCGCGCGCCGCTCGCCGCATCTGCGGTCCCTGTCGGCGTTCTGACCGATCGCAAAGCGCAGAAGCGCGACCGCCTCCGTACCGTTCCAATCGTCGGACGCGCGTCGGAATTGGCCCAGTTCGTTGAGGCGCAAACCAGCAATGGGCGCAAAATTTCCGCGATATTGTTTTTGGACGACGTTCGGGAAATCGCCGGATTGCACCTGCCGGATGTCGCACGTTTGCGAAGCGAAGGGGTGAAAATGCTTCGCGCGCCTCGTATCACGGAAATGTCGGAGCAAGACGAAATAGCGGTTCAACCACGCGAAATCGGCATTGAAGATCTTTTATCGCGCCCGCCCGTCGATCCAGACCCCATCGCCTTATTGAGCCTGACGCGCGGCAAACGCGTCATGATCACCGGCGCCGGCGGAAGCATCGGATCCGAGCTTTCTCGCCAAATCGCCGCCCTGGGCTGCGCGCATCTTACGCTTTTTGAAATGAACGAGTTCAATCTCTACACAATCGACAAGGAGATCGGCGGCGCGCACCCGTCATTATCTAAGCAATCCGTGCTCGGGGATGTCCGCGATCGGGAATTCCTAGATCGCTGGGTCGGCCGCGAAAAACCGGATCTGATCTTCCACGCCGCAGCGCTAAAGCACGTCCCAGTTGTGGAGGCGCAGCCCTGCCAAGGCGCGCTGACCAATATTGTCGGCACCCGGAATGTTACCGTCGCGGCGCATCGCCATGGCGTCGAAACGCTTGTCATGATCTCCACGGACAAAGCGGTGAAACCGTCCTCCATTATGGGTGCGACCAAGCGTGTGGCCGAGATGGTCGTCCGCTCCATCGGCCACGAAAGGGACGGTGCGAACAAGCTCAACCCTGTTGTTGTCCGTTTCGGCAATGTTCTGGGCTCGGCCGGATCGGTCGTCCCGCTCTTCCGCCAGCAGATCAAAAGCGGCGGCCCGATCACTGTAACGCATCCGGACGTGGAACGTTATTTCATGACCATTGCGGAAGCGGTTCAACTCGTTCTCCATGCGGCCGCATTGTCTGTTCGGCGGCCGCATACATCGAATGGCGTGTTCGTTCTGGAGATGGGCAGGCCGGTCAAAATCGTCGATCTGGCCACCCAGATGGCGGAGCTTTACGGCTATCAGCTCGGCCGAGATATCGGGATTGAATTTGTCGGCCTGCGGCCGGGTGAAAAACTGCGCGAAGAGCTTGTCGACGAGGGCGAAACCGCGGCCGCTACGGAATGCCCCGGCATTCAGGAAGTCACCGGCGGGACGTCAGATGCGCGCATCGCCGGAAATGTGGTTGACGAACTGGAGAGCCTCGCCCAGCGCGGCGACGCAGTACGCGTCGTAAAGCGCCTGAACGCTCTCTTGGACGACGCCCGCGCGCTTTTCCTTCACAAATAGCGGCAAGTCCGCGTAGAGGTTCAAAATGGACATAGGGCTAAGCGAAGATCGCCGTCGCGCCTTTACCGACCGCCTAATCACATTGTTTCGCAACGAGTTCGACGAAGACCTGTCCAGCTTTCGCGCCGAAGAGGTGCTCGATCTCGCGCTCAAAACGCTGGGTCCGGCCGTCTATAACCAAGCTGTCCAGGACGTACGTGCGCATCTACAGACGCGTCTCGACGATTTGGACGGCGAAGTTTACCTGGATGTGGGCTAAGCGACGTCCGCCGCGACTTTCATCGAGATGATTTCGCCGGGCTGGGCCGGCGGCTCGCCCTTCGGCAAGGCGTCTACGTGCTCGATGCCCGAGACGACTTCGCCCCAGACTGTGTATTGGCCATCCAGATAGGATACTTCATCCAAACAGATGAAGAATTGGCAATCGGCCGAATCCGGAGCATTGGTGCGGGCCATGGAACAGGCGCCGCGCGCATGGGGCGCGTCGTTAAATTCCGCCTTCAGCTTGCTGCCAGTGCCTCCGGCGCCAGTACCGTCGGGACATCCGCCTTGCGCGACGAACCCGTCAATCACCCGGTGAAAGGTCAGCCCGTTATAAAACCCTTCGCGCGCCAACTCCTTGATACGCGCGACATGTCCCGGCGCCAATTCCGGCTTCAACGCGATTTCGACATCTCCATCGGCTAAGGTCATAACAAGGGTGTTTTCGGCGTCGGCCATACTTTAAAACTCCACGACGGCGTCGGCGGGCGCCATATCGCAAATAGACGTTTCTGAAGCCGCCGCCTCGGCAAGTCTCGCTGAAAATTCTGGGCCGTCCGTCCGCATAACCCAGGCTTTCGGCTGATCATCAGCCGGCATATCCGCCACCATTTGCGCCGACGTCAATATGTCTGGACTACGCGGCGGCTCGCCTTTGTTCATTGATCGCGCAACCTCCAACCCAGACAACATGCGCCCCCAGGCCGTGTATTGCTTGTCCAACCAATCGGCCGTGTCCGTTACGAGGAAAAACTGGCTGTTGGCGCTGTTGGGATCGGAGGTGCGCGCCATCGATGTGACGCCTGGGCAATGCAGCCCCCACGTCTCCACTTTCCCATCCGCGGTCATGTCCGCCAGGAAATCCGATTGGGTTTTGACCGGAAAACCGTTGATGAATCCGAAGTTTGAGTCGGCCGGGTCGCCCAGAAAATCAACGGGCGTCTCCGCTGGAGCGCGACGGAAGGTGAACTCGCCAGGAATGTCGTCGAGCCCCGTTCCTTCGCCATTCATGGCGAACACGTCTCCGCCCTGGGCCATGAAGCCTTCAATCACGCGGTGAAATTCGGTGCCGTCATAGTGTCCAGCGCGAACAATGGCGCGCAATTGCGCGGCGTGTTGCGGCGCGAAGTCAGGCGTAAGCTCGATCAAAACATCGCCTTTGGTGGTCTTGAAAAGGATTAGATTCTCCGGATCGGTCGGGCGCCAATTGTCCGGATCGTCCGCCGGCGCCGCATGGCTCGCAAATCCCGCGCAGGCGACAAAAGCCGCGATCGCGGCGCCGCGCCAATTCTTCAGTGTCCGCATACTCTAAGACTCCAGACCATATCGTTCCAACAATCGGCGATTCACCGCCGAGGGCACGAAAAGATCGGACTTACCGCCCAATCGCGCAATCTCTTTTACCAGTCGAGATGAGACAGCTTGATGGCGAGGGTCGGCCATTAAAAAGACGGTTTCGATATGATCATTCATCTGTTGGTTCATCGCGACCATCTGAAATTCATATTCGAAGTCGGAAACAGCCCTTAAACCGCGAATAATGGTTTGAGCGCCGCATTCCTCGGCGAAATGCATGAGAAGGTTTTCAAACGGTCGCGCTTCGATCGCCGCATCGCCGGCCAGCGCCGCAGTTTCGCTCAACACCATCTCCACCCGCTCTTCCAACGTAAAAAGCGGGCCTTTATCGCGATTGACGGCGACACCGATGATCAGTTTATCGACGAGCTTCACCGCCCGCCCGATAATGTCCAGATGACCATTGGTTATGGGATCAAACGTCCCAGGATAAAGTCCCACGCGCACTGCCGCCCCTCCCTATAGATCCGCCGCGGCGCGCGGCGCGCCGAGCTTTAGTCTTCTGTCGGCGGCGCGTCGTCCATGTCGGCCGCTCCATCCCCCTGATCCGACCCGCCAGAGCCGGTTATCGGAGTGTCGCCGGCGACTTCGTCGCCGACGCCCTCTTCTGTTTGTTCGGCCAAACGTTCAACAGAAACAACACGTTCACCGCTAGCTGTCCGTAACACCATCACGCCTTGCGTCGCCCGTCCAGCGATCCGGATCTGACCAACGGGACACCGAATAAGCTGTCCCGCATCGGTCACCAACATGATTTCGTCGGTCTCGTCCACCGGGAAGGAAGCGGCGAGCTTGCCACCATTCTGCAATCGATGCGCGATCAGACCTTTGCCGCCGCGCCCCGTCACGCGATAATCATAGGCTGAAGCGCGCTTACCCATCCCGTCTTCCGTGATCGTGAG